>JBFMDH010000006.1:0-90228 GCA_040754075.1 Acidobacteriota bacterium | reverse complement strand
TTCGGACAAGCGTCAACGAATGTATCGATCCAAGTGGGAAGCGGCGGCGGCGGTGGCGGCGGGGGAACCGATAGCGCGGCATTCGTCACCCAGAGCGTTGCCACGACGATGACCGCCGGGCAATCGGTGAGCGTCTCGGTGACCATGCAGAATAACGGCACGACGACCTGGGACACCACCAACTACAAACTGGGTTCGCAAAATCCGGCGGACAACACCACCTGGGGATTGAATCGCGTCAATCTCCCGGCGGCGGTCGCTCCGGGCGGCTCGGTGACTTTTAGTTTCAACGTCACTGCTCCGGCAACTGCGGGCACTTACAATTTCCAATGGCAGATGTACAAACAAGGTGTCGGTTTCTTCGGAGCGGTGTCGACCAACGTTGCGGTCACCGTTTCATCGGGTGGCGGTGGCGGCGGTGGCGGCGGTACAGACAATGCAGCATTTGTTTCACAAAGCGTAGTCAGTTCAATGACCGCCGGGCAATCGGTGAGCGTTTCGGTGACCATGCAGAATAACGGCACGACGACCTGGGACACCACCAACTACAAACTGGGTTCGCAAAATCCGGCGGACAACACCACCTGGGGATTGAATCGCGTCAATCTCCCGGCGGCGGTCGCTCCGGGCGGCTCGGTGACTTTTAGTTTCAACGTCACTGCTCCGGCAACTGCGGGCACTTACAATTTCCAATGGAAAATGTATAAGCAGAGCACGGGTTTCTTTGGCGCAAGCAGCACCAACGTTGCCGTCACGGTTGCCAGTAGCGGAGGTGGCGCGAATCCTCCATCAATAACCACGACTGCATTGTCCAATGGGATAAAGGGTGTAGCCTACAGCTATACCGTGAAAGCAACTGGCGGAGTTTCGCCTTACACTTGGACAATGACCGGCGCGCCTGCCGGATTAACCATAGGTTCATCCACAGGAAAAATGTCAGGAACGCCAACGGTGAAGGGAACGTTCTCCGTGACCTTTACGGTTCGCGGCGCGAATGGTTCGTCTTCAAGCAAAGTCCTCAATTTGACGATTCTGTGATAACCATCAAACCGCATCACCGACTTCTTTTATTTGAAGGAAGCCGGTGATGCGGTTCACTTCTGCATCTGATTTCCGAACTTCACTCCTTGCCGAACAACACAACGCTTTTCTTGCACAAAATCAGCAAACCGCTTAGCTGACCAATACCTTTTCATACCTATAGCGGTTTGCAAAACGATTTACTGAGGTTGAATAAGCGGTCTTTGACCGCGACTGCCCAATGATGCGGTCAAAGACCGCTCTCTCAACAGAGACTGCGTAAACGCTTTTGCAAACTGCTATATCGCCTTTCGAGTGCAGCAGTAAAGAATGCAACTGTACCTCTCAGTCCGGCGTTAGCAATTGACACAGCCGAACCCATGAATACAAAATTTTCTTTAGCGTAATTCAAGGAGGAAAGTATGTATAAAATTTCAGCCAGACAACTTATTTTACTGGCGATTATTCCGGCAATTATTGCAGGCGTATTGGTCGCTTGCGCACAACGATTATTCAATAAAACGACGCCTTCGGAAGGGAGTCTTGAACCGACGGTCATCGCCGATCCGTCGGTAGTTACCGATGAACAAAATAATATCGAAGTCTATCGCGCCGTCAGTCCCGGCGTCGTCTTTATCACCAACACCAGTTATGTCGAAACCTGGTATGGCATCTACCCGCAGGAAGGCAGCGGTTCGGGTTCAATCATTGATGACCAGGGACGGATTCTCACGAATTATCACGTCGTGCAAAACAGCAGCCAGTTGGAAGTGCAAATCAACAATGATAAATACCCGGCGCGGTTGATTGGTTCGGATCGCGATAACGATTTGGCGATTATTCAAGTTGAAGCGCCGCGCGATAAATTAACCGTGGTAAAACTCGGTTCCTCAAAAGATTTGCAGGTCGGACAAAAGGTGCTGGCAATCGGTAATCCTTTCGGGTTGCAGAGAACTTTAACCACAGGCGTCATCAGCGGCCTCGAACGTCCGCTTCGCGATTCGGCTGCCAAGCGCACCATTCAAGGCGCGATTCAAACCGATGCCTCAATCAATCCGGGTAATTCCGGTGGACCCCTCCTGAATGCGCGCGGCGAACTCATCGGCATCAACACGGCGATTTATAGTCCGAACGGCGGCGGTTCCGTCGGCATTGGCTTTGCCGTGCCGGTCGATACGGCAAAGAAAATCATTCCCGAACTGATTGCCAAAGGGCATGTCTCGCGTCCCTGGCTTGGCGTTGACCAGTCTCCGATTAATCGCGGGTTGGCTCGCCGCTTAGGACTTTCGACCAGCACGGGGCTTATGGTGACCGCCGTTTATCGCGGCACCGGCGCAGCGCAGGCAGGGCTTCGCGCCGCTGTTATCGAAGAGACCTTCTTTAATACTTATCTGAGACAGGTGGGCGATATTATTTTGTCGGTTGATGGCAAACCTGTAGCCAACAACGAAGACGTAGAGAACGCGATTAAGGATAAAAAGCCCGGGCAGACGGTTGAACTCGAAGTGTTGCGACAAAATAATCGCGGCACGGTTTCCATAAAGCTCAGCGAAAGACCGCCGGATGCGCGATAATTTTCGTTTTCAGGTTTTAATTGATAAAGTAACCGCTGTCGGCGAAAACCGATTCACGTCCAGTTAAATTTAAAGCGCGTTGCGTTGTCGCGCATAGGCGGACATAATCAAACCGACGATCAAATCATCGCTGCGTTTAAGAAAAGGAGAATGAATTTATGAGCAATCCGCTGGTCGAATTAAACAATCTGGGGCAATCCATCTGGTATGACAATATCGAAAGAAAACTGCTGATTTCGGGCGAATTTGAACGCATGATTCGCGAAGACGATTTGCGCGGCATGACATCGAATCCGGCGATTTTTGAAAAAGCCATCAGCAGTTCCGATGATTACAACGAACAATTGAAAGAGCTTGTCGCTGAAAGAAAAAGCGCTATGGAAATTTATGAGGCGCTCGCCATTCGCGATATTCAAACCGCCGCCGACATCCTAAAACCGGTCTATGAAAAGACCAACAAGCTGGACGGTTATGTGAGCCTCGAATGTTCGCCGCTGCTGGCTCACGATACGCAAGCGACCATTGAAGAGGCGCGACGCTTGTGGAAAGCGGTTGACCGCCCAAACATTATGATTAAAATTCCCGGCACCCAGGCGGGGCTTCCGGCAATCGAAGCGTGTCTGTACGAAGGCATCAATATCAACATCACCTTGCTGTTTTCGCTTGCAGCCTATCAGGGGACGATGGATGCCTATATCAACGGGCTGACGCGGCGCATGAATGAAGGCAAACCGGTTGATGGCATCGCTTCGGTTGCCAGTTTCTTCGTGAGTCGCATTGATAGCGCGGTGGATAAAAAACTCGCGGCATTGATTGAACAGGCGGATAGCGAAGAAAAGAAAGCCGAACTCAAATCCATCGAGGGGCGCGTCGCCATTGCCAATGCCAAGATGGCGTATCAACTTTACAAAGAAAATTTCCATAGCGACCGTTTTGCGGCATTGAAAGCCAAAGGCGCAATGGTGCAAAGACCTTTGTGGGCTTCGACTTCAACGAAAAACCCCGCCTACCCGGATGTTTATTATGTTGAAACGCTCATCGGCACGGAAACCGTCAATACGATTCCGGCGGCAACCTACAAAGCTTTCAAAGACCACGGCAAACCGCGTATTTCTATTGAAGACAACCTCGACGATGAACGCAATGTTTTGGCGAAACTCGAAAAAGCCGGTATCAGCCTCAGTGCAGTGACCCAACAGGTTTTAGACGAAGGTGTATCATTGTTCATTCAACCGTTTGAAAAACTGCTTGCTTCCATTCAAGCGAAAAGCGATGAACTGGCTAAAGGGCAGGGCGCGGCTTCGGATTAAAATCGCAGCCGACCACGACGAGTGTCAATATGAAGCCCGGTGCATCACAGGATGAACTATCTCGCGCCAAACGAAGGTCGGGTGTTGTGCCGGGCTGGGAAATTTTTACCCTGCCGCTTCTACTGGTAATTCTTTTCTCAAATTCCAGCTTATCAATACAGGCTCAGACCTCTGCTGTCACCGCAAGCGGACAACTTGTATTAGTCGGCGGGACAATCTATACAAACCCCACTGACCCTCCCATTCATAATGGTGTGATAGTTATACGCGATGGCAAGATTGCGGCGGTCGGTCGCCGCAATGCCGTGACCATTCCCAGAGGCGTTCCTACCTTAAACTGTTCAGGTCTTACCATCACTGCCGGATTCTGGAATAGCCATGTACATTTCTTTGAAAGAAAATGGACAGATGCCGGCAATATTCCTGCTGCGGAACTCACCGGTCAAATTCAAACCATGCTCACGCGCTATGGTTTCACCAGCGTTTTCGATTTAGGTTCGCCTCTGGAAAACACTCGTCGGATTCGTGACCGCATCGAATCCGGTGAGGTCAAAGGACCAAGAATTCGCGCTACCGGTGAAGCCTTAGTGGGTAAGAGTAGTAGCTTACCGTCAGAAACGATTTTAAGGATTCTCGGTGTAATGACGCCAACCGTGGCTGAAGCGACAAATGCGACTGAAGCTCAGGCGGTTTGCAATAAACTTTTCGAGCGAGACCGGGATGGATTGAAAATATTTGCGACCGATACGAGTCCGCCGTTTTCGGTTTTGCCGGTCGAGGTCATTCGCGTTGCTGTCGAGGAAGCACATCGCCGGCATAAACCGGTCTTTGTACACCCGACCAATCGCGATGGCATACTTGCCGCAGCCCGAGGCGGAGTTGATTTCATCGCCCACACCACCCCGCCATCCGGTGTCTGGGATAAAGAAGTTCTGGACACCCTGCGAGATGCCCAAGTCGCGCTCATCCCGACTTTGAAAATCTGGATTTATCATCTGCGCCATGACCGCGCATCACTTACCAAGGCGCGCGCTGAGGTCATTACCGGACAGTTACGCGATTGGCTTGCTGTGGGCGGCGCGGTTTTATTTGGCACAGATGTCGGCGGGATGGATGATTATGACCCTACCGATGAATATGTTCTGATGAGCCAGGCAGGAATGAGCTTTCGCCAAATCCTCGCATCAATGACAACTGTGCCTGCTGCAAAATTCGGCGAGTCAGCAAGGCTTGGACGCATTGCTCCCGGTTGGATTGCGGATATTGTCGTTTTGAACCACGACCCATCGCGCGATGTGCGGGCTTTTGCTGATGTGCGTTATACCATCAGAGACGGCAAACTGATTTATCAAGCAGCCCTAAAGTATTAACTTCGTCAAAAGATTCGCTACCAACAAAAAGTGAAGCTTGCACAGTGATGAAGCAATCGTGAGCTTCGCTTTTGTTTTTTTGTGCGAGGTGCTATCTTGCATTTTTTTAAATTGCCGAGTGGAGAATAGAAAATCAATGTCCACATTTACCAGAGACATCAAAGTTGAAATGGAATGGGTTGATGATAGCAATTTTGAAATCATCGGTTCGCTCAATGACACGGTGCATTCTGTCCATGCGCGTTTGCTTGTGAGTTATCCGGGCTATGTCATTCAACAGGCAGAAGGCGGCATCGAACGCATGCCCTATCCGGGATTTTGCCAGGGCGCTTATGCGGTGCTGCCGCGACTGGTTGGCGCAAAAATCGGACGCGGCTTTCGCAAATTTCTTTCTGATGTTTTGGGCAGTTCCGACAGTTGCAATCATTTGCATACCTTGGTTAATGATATGGCGACCTGTGCTTTTCAGATGAACTATTACGCCAATCGCCGCAAAGCCGAAAATGAAAATATCGATTGGGAAGAGTTGATGAAAAGCGACGCCAAACGCCGCATGGTCGTACTCAATTGGATGCCGCAACTGCGCAATACCTGTTACATCTTCAGCGACGCCGCGGACAAAGTATTTGAAGAGGCGATGGAAAAAGAGGAGTGTGCGAATTCATAATTTCGATTTAACCACGGAACATACGAAAAAGGTTTACGGAACAACCGGAAAGTTTTTCAGTGTGGCGAAGAGTTTTACGAACAATTGAAGCAGACGCATTGAATAACAATCAGACGGTTTTCCGTTTGTTCCGCGAAGCTTTCCGTCTGTTCCGTAGTTTGGAAAGCCTTGAAAGCCACAACATTTTGAGCAAGCTGTCACCTTAAACTTTGAGGAGCGCGCAATGGGAAAATATTTTGAAGACTTTGAAGTCGGACAGGAAGCCATCACCGCAGGGCGCACGATAACTGAAACCGATATTGTGAATTTCGCCAGTCTGACAGGCGACTGGAACGAAATTCACACCAACGCCGAGTTCGCCGCCAAAGGCATGTTCAAACAACGCATCGCTCACGGCGCATTGGTCTTTTCCATCGCCACAGGTTTATCGGTGCGACTCGGACAAACTGCCGATACGGTGCTGGCGTTTTACGGGTTGGATCGTTTACGCTTCGTCAAACCGACGTTTATCGGCGATACGATTTACGTCAAACAGAAAGTCGAAGCCAAAAGCGAACGCGATGAAAACAGCGGCATCATCACCATGCTTAACGAAGTCATCAACCAACGCGGCGAAGTTGCGGTCAGTTACACCGCCAAAGTGTTAATCAAACGCCGCAAATAATTTCGATAGTTTTGACAAACAAAATCCTCAAATAATGATTGCTGCAAATTTAAAAGCGATAATTTGCAGCTCAATTTTTTAGATTTTGGTGACAGATACTTGTTAGACGCCTAAAGTGCGACCGTACTCTAATACAGCTATGTCAGAGAATGATCCATATTGGAAGCTTAAACCTTCGCCTCTAACACCAGCAGATGAAATCTGCTATTGCGAGGAGGCATATCCGATCATTCTATGTTATGCAATTTCTGAGAATCCCATTCGCTGTGCGATCTGCAATCAAGAGGTTCAACCGGAAAGGCTTCAGCTAACACCAAGTGTAGTTGATGAGATCGCTTCTTGGCGTCAGTTCTATAGTTGTTTTTACAACCTGTGGCTTGATTCGGGAGAGTTTGAAGATTGGGCACGGTCGCAGCTTTCCGATCCACATAGCCCAGTGAATGAACGTGGTTACAAACTATGTGAGAAGCTACAATCAATCCGGCATTGTTATTACTGGTGGTTTCAAGATACAGGTGAAGAGAAGTTTGAAGCACTGAGCAATTGTCCAAGATGCAACAGGCGATTGGTCGAAGAGGTAAATAGATCGGTTTGTGACCAATGTAGAATTATTGTAGCCAACTAAGTTTGACGAAGGGACGGCATCCAACAAACGATTCGACTGAAGTGGGCGAAGCGGAATCCCAAGATTCTTTGGTTGTCGTTTGCATACCCGTTCGCCTGTTGCGTTCGGCTGATAACAAGGGAGTGAAATATGCACACTGAACTGAACAGATTAGAAGAACAATTAGCGAAAACGCTTGAAGGTGAGGCGTGGCACGGCCCGTCGGTTCTCGAAATTCTTGAAGGCGTTACTGCCGAGCATGCCGCCGCACACCCGATTGCCGGGGCGCATAGTATCTGGGAGTTGGTTCTGCATCTGTGCAGCGATTACCATCTGGTTTTGCGGCGACTCAAGGGCGATGGCAGGCAAATGACAGCGGCTGAAGGCTGGCCCGCCGTTCCAGCGCCAACGGCTGAAAACTGGCATGAGTCTGTCAGCCTGTTGAAACAACTGAACAATGAATTTCGGCAGGCAATAAAAAGTTTTCCTGTCGAGCGTCTGGATGAGCCTTTGGTTCGTGAGGTTTCTTACACCGCTTACACGCAGTTCATTGGCGTCACACAGCACCATCTCTATCATGCCGGCCAGATGGCGCTCATCAAAAAATTGTTGGCGTCAAACCGAGAGTAGACGCGCGACGAGATGAGTGGCGTCTCCCAGTGAGGTTAGTCAGGAAAGCCATCCAAGCTGAGTTTTGCCTGATTAATCGAAGGGTTATACTGTCGCTCGATTACGACAAGTGTTAAGCAGCGTTGCTTGTTCTTTGACCGCGAATGTTTTAAGAAGAGCGCGAAAAGACCAGCTTTAAATTTTCAAGCCCGCGTGGACTCGTCGCCGTAACCGATACGGTTAAGGTTTTGCCGTCGCTTGATAGTTCGCGCCGTTCAATGGTTTCAACCTGAATGCTTTCATTACCCATTGAAACCGTAGCATAGGAATGGGTCACCAACTTCGCGCCTTCCCATTTGGTTTTCGATTTCGCCGATGAACTACTGAGCAATCCGGGATTGGTTTCGCCGCGACCGTCTGTGTAATAGGTCAAACTTTGCGAACGCGATTCGCCATTCAAACTTCCCGAACGTGTCATCCTCACGGTCGGTTCTTTGTGCGAAATACGCAAGGTGATTTTGGCGTTCGCGGCATCTTTCGCGAATCTGCCGAAATTGCTTCGCGATTTATCCAACACCCACGTCCCGCTCATATTCGCTTTGCTTTGCGCGAGGCTCGTAGATTGAGTTGTAAAATGAGAAAGATAAAAAATAAGTAATAAACAAATTATTGCTAATCGGGTTCGTCTCATGTGATTTATAATTGCCAATGTGTTAAGAAGCAGTCAAGCACGAAATATTTTGAATATTTCAATTGCATATCATCATGTCGCAAAATTTCGATACAGGGGAAAAGACCGATGCAAGAAGCCCTTCTCATTAAAGGAAGATTAACCAGTCCGACTACCGTTGAACTGGAAGAACCGGTTTTGGAAACGACAAACGATGTGGAAGTTGTTCTGCGATTGGTTCGCAAAAGCCGCATTTGCCATAACCAGCCGGTATTTGAATTTCTGCAACAACTCCCTGAAGGCAAGCGCACTAAAGAAGAAATTGACGCGCAAATCCGCGAAGAGCGTGATGCCTGGGATAATGGACAATGAAACTTTACCTGGATGCCAATTCCATTATCTATGCGATTGAAAGCGTCTCACCCTTTCGAGATGAGGTAATCAATAAAATTAAACTGTTTGAATCGCAGGGCGGAACCGTTATCACTTCCATTCTTTCTAAACTTGAATGTCGAGTAAAACCTTTACGCGATGGAGAGAGCAATTTACTTGCAAAATTTGACGCCTTTTTTACGCAAACGTCGGTGAAGGTTGTTGAAATTGATGAAGCAATCATTGATAAAGCAACAGAACTTCGCGCTACTTATGGCTTCAAAACTCCCGATGCCATCCATTTGGCAACTGCTATTAAAGAAAATTCGGATTTGTTTTTAACCGGCGATGCTTCGCTGTCTCGCTGTGTTGAGGCTAAAGTAGAAATACTTTAACTGAAGTCAACAAATCATGGTCTTCATAAATCAATCACCGGTTGCTGCAAGCGCGGTTTCTGCGCGGTTGTAACTGAGCGTCACCACAGGTTTCATCCATTCCAGTTGCGATTGAGCATTCTCCGGCACATTGCGCGGGTCGCACACTCCGCAACGAATGCAGACATCAATCGCCGGAC
Organism: Acidobacteriota bacterium; assembly: GCA_040754075.1. Taxonomy (NCBI): domain Bacteria; kingdom Pseudomonadati; phylum Acidobacteriota; species Acidobacteriota bacterium. Next base: position 80,794 of record JBFMDH010000006.1, on the reverse strand, counting down.
AGGGCTTGGTAATCTTTTCGCCCATCGCGCGAGTGTACTCTTTTTTCATGAACTCGGTCGTCAGCCCTATATCAACGACGTCCCACGGCAATGGCTCATCAAGCGACCGGCGACGCAAAGCGAAATCCATCCAGCCGCGCATCGCCTGTCGCCAGTTACTGGTGCGGTCAACCTCTAAAATAAATTCCGATACGCGGCGGTCGCCCAGGCTGAGCAAGGCTTGCAGTTGAGCGATGCGCGAAGACATGGCGCGCACTTCAACATTGGGAACCGGCTTTAAGGCGCGGGTGATGAATTTAATTTTGCGGTCGAGTTCTTTTTCCGATTCAATCGGTTCCCACTGAAAAGGCGTCTGCGGTTTCGGCACAAAGGCATTGAGCGAGACAATCACTGAACCGACGCGCCCGCGCGGACGGGCGATTTCAATCATGCGTTCGCGTATGCGCTTTGTAAGTTCGACAATTGCTTCAAGGTCTTCGTCGGTTTCGGTCGGCAATCCAATCATCATATACAGTTTCAGATTGAAGATGCCGCGCGTGAGAATCATCTCGGCAATTTCAACAATCTGGTCGTTGGTCAAATCTTTGTTGATGACGCGACGCAAGCGGTCAGAACCGGTTTCCGGCGCGATGGCGATTTGCTGGTCGTTGCGCCGCACCAGAGCGTCCAAAAGTTCAGGAGAAATCTGGTCTAATCTGAGTGACGAAACCGAAACCTGGTAATCGAGCTTTTCCAGTCCGTCGAGCAGTTCGTGAATCTCAGGATGGTCGCATACAGCCGTTGCAACCAGACCGATTTTATCGGTGTGCTGGCGCATTTCGGCGGCGCGTTCGAGAAGTTTTTCCGCAGAAAAGACCCGCGGCGCAAGGTATGAATAACCTGCCCAGCAAAAGCGGCAGCCCATCGAACAACCCCGCGAAATTTCCATCAGGTATCGCCCGCTCATCTCCGTGTTAGCGGTGAGAATTTCGCTTGCCGGAATAAACGCATCATCAAATTTGCCGAAGCCTTCCTGTTTGCGCATCGGGTTGCGCATGGTAAACACGCGACGCGGCGCGCCGTTCGTCGGTTGAATGAATCCCATCGAACCGTCTTCGTGATAATGCACATCATAAAATTTCGGCACGTAAAATCCGGGTTCCTGCGCAAGCTTCACTAGCAATTCTTCGCGCGATGCGGTTTCGTTCATCGCGTTAATCAAAGCCGGAACCAGAACTTCGCCTTCGCCGACGCAAACCACATCGACAAAATCGGCGACCGGTTCGGGATTCAAAAAAGCCGCCGCCCCACCCATCACGACCAGCGGATGATAGTCGTTGCGCTCTGCGGATTTAACTGGGAGTTTTGCGAGCCGCAACAGTTTCGGAATGTTTAAATAGTCGGTTTCAAATGACACGGAAATCGCCAGCACATCAAAATCACCAACCGGGGTTTCCGACTCAAGCGTCAGTAGCGGCGCGCGTGTGCGCTCGAACTCTTTTTCAATATCGGCATCGGGAACAAAGGTACGTTCGCAATTGATTTCATCGTAAGCATTGAAGAGTTGATAGACCGCCTGGAAACCGAGGTTCGACATGCCGATGTAATAGGTATTCGGATAGGCAAGCGCAATATCCAGTCCGCGCCCACGCGGTTTGTGATAGACCCGTCCGGTTTCCTGCTCACGGATTTTTTTATAACGTCCTTTTATTTTCTGCATCCGAGTAATACTTCAACACAAAAATAACAAACTACACAACGAATTTTTCGTGTGCCTAGTATTTTGCGAATCAAAATGATCAATGAAAAATTTCCAATAAATCGTTCATCGATTCGGCAATAAAATCCGGCGCTTCGCGTTCGAGTTCACGGCGCGGCATCGGTCCCCAGGCGGCAGCAATGGTTTTCACCCCGGCAGTGCGACCGGCAATCATATCGTGAAACGAATCGCCGACATAAACTGCATGCCGGGCTTCGGTTTTAAATTTTTCAAGCGCCAACAGAATCGGTTCCGGTCTGGGTTTGTGAATGGTGGTGTCTTCGAGAAAAACCGCTTCTTCAATAAATTCATTGATGCTGCATAACTGCAAACCGCGTCTGGCGAGTTCCCGTCCTTTGGAAGTCACGACGCCAAGGCGATAACCGCGCGCCCGTAGCGTTGAAACCACTTCTCGCGTATGGGCAAACGGTCGCGCAATCGTATCGTGATTATGGAAATTAAAATGACGATAAGTTGCAAGCAGGCTTTCGACGGTGCCATTTTCGTCCTGGAAATTCGTGCTGGCGATGGCTTCGGTTTCCGCCGGATATTCGATTAAGAGTTTTCGCATGGCTTCACGCAAAGGAATGCCAAAGGTGCTCAGTAAAGCGTCACGCGAATGTTGATAGCCGCAAACGCTTTGCCAGGTGTGTGCGAAGCTTTGCAGAATCAATTCCGTCGTATCTATCAACGTTCCGTCCAGGTCGAATAGAATGGTGCGGGTATCTTGAAAGTCGTGTGGGTGTTGCATCAATTTATCCTTTTAATGAAACCAGGATTATATTTCAGGAAAATTTAACCGGCAATCATGCAAATTTTCTTTGTTTAGGGCTTTGGAGATTGAAAAACTCCTTGTTAGAATGTGCGCCTTTATTGTTCTTTCAGAAATGAGGTAAGCGGGGGAAATCATCTCCCACTCTCTTCCGAATGCGTGTCCATGTAGCAACCTCTCTCTACTGCTAAATCGCTAAACTCTCTGCTGTTTTGGACGAAGCAAGCCAGAATGTATTCGAGCACTCACTCATTGTAATATCTGGAAAGTGAGGGGGATTGGTGTTTTACCTTATTGAAGCAAGTCGCAATTTCTTTGCTTGCCGCGAAAGTTCTATAGATAGAAAAGGATTAAAAGGAAATGGATTCGATAAGGCCTCGCAATTTTAACGAATATCTGGATGCTTTCCGTCGTCATAAAATGGCGATTCTGGTGCCGGCAATCGTCGTCATGATTGCTTCGGCAATCGCCATCAAACGGATGCCGAATATTTTTGAATCCTCGACTTTTATTGTCATCGAATCGCCGAAAAGCGAAAGCGCGGCGGGCGATACCTCGCTGGATTTATCCCAACGGTTGACCACCATTAAACAGCAGGTGACGAGCCGTTCGAGTATCGAAGCGGTCATTAATAAATTCGGGCTTTATAAAAACGAATTGCAAAAAGGCGCGCGTTTAGATGATGTCATTGCCGATGTGCGCGATCAGGTTTCGGTTGAAGTTCCGCCCAATCCTGAAAATGTCACCAAAGCGTTTTCTATTTCTTTCCGCGACCAGAATCCGGAAGTCGCGCAACAGGTCACGGCTGAACTCGCCGATCAACTCATTCGCAATAATGTCGAAGCCATACAGAAAAATGTTTCCGGCGAAGCGCAAATTTTAAATCAACGCGCCGAAGAGCTTTCCGCTCAACTGCACGAATTGGAAGTGAGCCACCCGTGGTTGCTCACCCTGCGTAAAGATATGCCGATCATTCCGATGTTCGGCAGTGGCGGCAGCAGTAATGCGGCGTCGGTTGCCAAAGCCAATGCCGATGCGGCGCGCGCGCACAACATGAGCGTTGAAAGCCTCAAAGACCAGCAGGAAAAACTCGAAAAACAACTTGCTGAAGTTGAAAAAAGCATTGCGGAATTGAAACCCATCGTTGAGCAACAAAAGAAAATTTCACCGATGCCCGGCAATGCCGCTTACGGGGCATTGATTGCCAAGCGCGCCGAACTCGTCGGGCAACGCGACGATATGCTGAAAAATCAGGGCTACACCGAAAAGCACCCCAAGGTTTTAAATGTCAATGAACAGATTGCCGCGCTCGACCGGCAGATTGAGGATTTAAAAAGACAAGCCGGTGGGGTAACAAGCCAGACCGCCGAAGCCCTGCAATTGCGCCAGCTTGAAACGCAACGCACTCAATTGAAAATTGACTTGGAAATCACCCACAAAGCGGTTGCCCGGCAGATGGCAAATCCGCCGCAACCGATGGCGGTGACGACGGCTGGCGGAAATCCGGGAATGACTGAAACTCCTGCAACCAAAGACGCGGGTTCGGCGCGCATCGCTCAGGATTATCTCGGCATGAAGACCGATTACGAACAGGTGATGGCGAAAAAACAGGACGTCGAATTGAAAGAGAAAACGGTCGGCAGTTCCAAAGTTGAACAGTACCGCGTCATTGACCAGGCAAGCGTGCCGCAATTACCGGTTGCGCCGAACCGCAAGGTGATGATGTTGATTGCCGCTATCCTGGGATTGGCTGTGGGAGCCGTTTTCGCCGGCGTGCTCGAATTTCGCCGCTTCGCATCTTTGCAAGACAGCAAAGACGTTGAATATTACACCAAGCTACCGATGCTGGCGGCGATTCCCAAAACCCTGACCGCCGAAGACCAGAAGCGCGAAGCTCGACAACGACAGCGAAAAATATTTCTGGGAACGGTTGCCGCAGTTTTAGCGGTTTTTGTTTTAACCGGCGTGTTTATGTTTACGAACTTTTTCTCATTGCTCATTAGGAAATAAGAAAATTGCAGAAAGAAAAGTCAATTTGACATTTAAATAATATAAAGAAGTTCGATCAGGAGAAAAACATGTACAAGCAGTTTTACGGATTGAAAGACATACCGTTCAGTCTGTCACCCGACCCTAAATATTTATTCCGTACCGAGAGCCTGTTGGAAGTTTTTGCCACTTTGCAATACGGCATCGAAAACAGCAAAGGGCTGGTGGTGGTCACGGGCGAAGTGGGAACCGGCAAAACCACCATTTTACGTTCGATGTTGCAATCGCTGGATCGCACCATCCTCGCAGCCTATATCTTCAATCCGCTGCTCTCTTCAAAAGATTTTTTTGATTTACTGGCGACCGAATTTCGCATTCAACCGCAACCCTCGAAAGCCGCCATGCTGCGCCGCCTCGGCGAATTATTTGTCAGCCGTCATCGACAAGGACTGACGACCGTGCTGGTGATTGACGAAGCGCATTTGCTTGCGCCGCACCTTTTGGAAGAAATTCGTCTGTTATCGAATTTTGAAACGACTCGCGAAAAACTTCTGCAAATCATCCTCTGCGGTCAACCGGAATTGCACGAAACCCTGTCGCGCCCCGAACAGCGGCAATTGAAACAGCGCGTCAGTCTCAAGTGCGCGATTAAAGCGCTCGCGCCACGCGAAACTGCCGAATATATTCGCTGGCGGTTGCGAGTTGCCGGCGCGAAAAATGAGAACCTGTTCGAGCCGGAAGCCATAAGTTTGGTTCATCAACTTTCAGGTGGTATTCCGCGCATCATTAACAATACTTGTGACAATGCTTTGCTCACCGGATACGGCAAAGAGAGCCGGGTGATTACTACGGAGATTATCGAAGAGGTGGCAAAAGATTTGGATTTGGTGCCCATCGATTACGCCCTTTCTTACAATGCCACGGATATTGCTGCGGAAGTGGACGAAGCGTTCGACCGATTTTTGCCGGTCGCGTCACACCCTTCCGGGCAACCGAGTAATGTTCATTATCTTCACGAAAGCGATAAAAAAATGGCATGGGAATCAGAACGCGCCGCTGCTCAAGAAGGTGACTCGACGGATGAGAATGATTGGGACGCGCCGCTCAGATTTTTCAAAAAGGTGCGGTTGAAATAACTGCTCAACGAAAACGTTTAGATAAAGAGAATTCAGCACTAGCAAAAATTTTAAGGTTTGTTGATATGGGTAGAATTTACAAAGCTCTGGCAAAAGATTGGAAAGAGCGTCAGCAGCAGGCGCAAAAGATTGAATCATTCGATAACCCTTCATCGTTGCGCGACGAATCGCTCGCAAGCGAAGAAACGCTTAACGGACGCGAAGACTATCGCTTTGCAGGGTTCGGCTTCGGACATTCGACAATGTCTCGCGTGGTCGAATTTCAATCGCCCGCAACCCCTAAACCCGCCATCACAGAAGATGAAGTGGTGAACCTGCTGGAAACCGTTTTAGAAGAGAGCGTGCAGACTTCGCGACCGGATACGCAACGCCATTTAACGGTTGCGCCAAAAGCCCCGGCAGCCAAAGTTTTTAGCGAACCGCAACACCTCGTCGGGTTAAACGCCTTAGCGGTGGAGCCACCTCTGGTCGCTTTGACCAACAGCGATGCCACGGCAGTTGAAAGTTATCGAACGCTTGCCGTGCGGCTGCTGAATATGACTTCAAACAAAAATAAAAAATTGAAGACCCTGTTGGTTACCAGCGCCGAGAGCGGCGAAGGCAAAACCATCATTGCCACCAACCTCGCCTGGGTGATGGCAAAACAATCCGAACGACGTGTGCTGTTATTGGATGCCAACTTACAGAACCCATCGGTTTATGATAAATTGGGCGTCGTTACTCAAAGCGGTTGGCTGGACATCATTGATCAACAAGCGGAGTTCACGACGGCAGCCACGCGCCTTGATCCCAACGGACTCTACCTCTTATCCCCAGGAAAGAACCAATCATCGGTTAATGTCGAGGCGTCTAACACGATTACCTCCGAGCGCGGTAAGAAATTTTTTGAGGAACTGGCGGATTATTTTGATTTTATCGTAATTGATGCGCCTGCAATTTTGGAATCCGCAGATGCCCAGAGTCTGGTCGCGGTTGCCGATGCCGCCGTAATGGTAACACGCGCCGGTCATACGCCTCATCAACGTGTGACCGAAGCCTTGAAATTTATTCCGAAAGAGCAGCGGGTCGGAGTGGTGCTCAACGAAATCCAATTTAATGAAGAGTCGACGAGTCGTAAGAAACGAAAAACCGGCTCACGGTAAGGGTATAAAACAGCTTTCTTCACAGGCTGTTTTACATAGTGATTCAGGTAGTGGGATAGGTCTTAAACCGAGCGATTGCCCCTGAATCCCTGGTTCGTGGTTGTGGGAATCGAGCAAGGGAGTATTTATGCGTAGAATTTTTCTTGTCCTCACAGAAACAGTATTGTTGTATCTGGTAGCCGTCATTGCCGGTACGATTCGATTATTCGACAGCATTTGGTGGGAATTATTTGCGCGGCGCGGTTGGGCAAAATTGATTTTTATGGTCGCCGCCATCCAACTGACCTTTTATCTGTTTGACCTTTATGATCTGTCGGCAACCCGCCGTTACCGCCGCGTCTTTTCCAATATCATTAAAGCGCTTTTCACGGTCACTATTTTACTTTCGATATTGTTTTATGCCGTGCCGCAACTGGAAGTCGGACGCGGCGTTTTTCTAATCGCGTTGGCTTTGACAGCACTTATGATAACCGCATGGCGATTGGTCGTCGCCTGGCTTTCCGGGCACGCCAGCCTCGGCGTTCGTGAACGTGTTTTGATTCTCGGTTCCGGCACTCAGGCGGTTGAAACTGCGCGCGCCACCCTGGAAAATCGCAACGCCGGTTTTCATGTTGTCGGGTTTGTTGACAACAAACCGGAACTCATCGGACAGAGCTTAATCAACCCGTCGGTTTTGGGACTGACGGAAAACATTTCCGAACTGGTCGAACGACATCAGGTGGATAGAATCGTCGTGGCTTTGGAAGACCGGCGCGGCACGGGTGTTTTCCCAACCGAAGAGTTATTGAATTTGAGTCTCAGTGGTCGCGTCGCCGTCGAAGAATGCGCCTGTTATTACGAAAAGCTGACAGGCAAAATCGCTACCGAATTGTTGCGCCCGTCCTGGTTGATCTTTTCGCGCGGCAGTCGCCTGACCGATATTGCCAATCACATTCGCAGGGTTTTGAATCTGGGGCTTGCGCTCTGCGGTTTTGTCGTCTCGTTGCCGATTATGTTGCTGGTCGCCGTTGCCATCAAACTGGAATCTCGCGGTCCGCTTTTTTATTTGCAAGCGCGCGTCGGTAAAAATGGTCGCTTGTTTAATATCATCAAATTCCGTTCAATGAGTGTGGATGCTGAAAAAGATACAGGACCCATCTGGGCTGATAAAGCCGATACACGGGTGACACGGATTGGACGCATTATTCGCAAACTCCGGCTTGATGAATTGCCGCAATTCATCAACATCATACGCGGCGATATGAACTTCGTCGGCCCGCGCCCCGAACGTCCGGTGTTTGTTGAACAGTTGAGCGAAATGATTCCCTATTATCAACAGCGCCACCTCATCAAACCGGGGTTGACGGGTTGGGCGCAAATCAAATTCCCTTATGCTTCGTCGGTCGAAGACGCTTTTGAAAAACTGCGTTATGACCTCTATTACATTAAAAATCGTTCGTTGTTCTTAGACGCCGTCATTGTCTTTGAAACCGTAAAAACCGTACTTTTCGGCAAAGGCGGCAGGTAAAAGTAATAACTGATGGCAACAAAACTCATCAGCAGAAGGCAAAAATGATGAAAAAGAAAATTTCCTTCACGCGCAAACAACTGGCAAAAAATTTCATTGCCGGTTGTCTGATTTTCGCCTTCGCGATTTCAGCGTTGGCGCAAAATAATTCAGGGCAAGCCGTTCGCGCAGATGCCGCAAAACCTGCCGAAATGCAAATGACCAGCGATGAAGAAGTCGCCATTCAGGCGCAAATCAGTTCGGTCTATCAAACCTTTTATAAAGGCTATCGCTTTGGCGCGGGCGATGTGATGTCGATTTACATTGAGAAGCACAAAGAGGATTCAATTGAAAAAACTGCGGTCACCCCACTCGGTCAGGTCTTTCATCCGTTGCTTGGCAATGTTAATGTCGCGGGAAAAACCATCGACCAGTTGCAGGAATATTTAACCGTAGCGATTTCCGAATACATTCGCGACCCGAAAGTTACGGTGACCTTGCTTGAATCCAACAGCGCGAAATACGGCGTGCTCGGTGATGTGCGCGACCCGGGCGTAAAAATCTTAATGCGTCCGATGCGCATTTTTGACGCCATCACCCAAGCCGGTGGCATCACCGATTTAGGCAACAAATCGAATGTTACGGTTTTGCGCCAGGACGATTTCGGTAATGTACAAACCTTGAAAGTCAACGTGAAGAAAATTATGGCGGGTAAAGCAAGCCCCGAAGAAAATATTTATCTTCAACGTGGCGATACGATTATCGTCAACGGCAACACTTTCAAAACCATCAGCAAATACTCAAGCCTTGTCGGACTCACAGGTTTTGTTTCATTTCTGTTTCGCGGCGGACGTTAAGTTGTAACGCCTTCCTTGAAACCGTTCGCAGTTGCGCCTCAAGCTCTCAAGAAATATTCGTTTTAAGGAATTTTATGTCTAAAGCTATACCGCAATTGATAAACACTTCGTATACCGGCAATCTGATAAACCCCATTCAAAAAAAGGAAATTCGTCGCAGCCCGTTAGCCGAATTGATTCACACGCACCTGCAAGCCAGGGGTTTCAGGCAAATTGATTTTTGTCGGGAAACCGGATTCGACCAGGGGTTGCTGTCGAAAATTCTTTCATCGGTGGTCAACACCCTCAATGTTGAAACGACCTTGAAACTCGCCGAAGGGTTGAACCTTCAACCGGTAGAAATTTTTGCAGTGATGGGAAAGAAAGAGGTAGATGATTTGCTGCGACGTTTTTATTCGCAAAGATAATTTCAGTTGTAAATCCGTTGAAGCCGGGAATCGAGATTAGCTATTCGTTGAAGCAAGGGTCTCAGACCCTTGCTTCAATAAATTCACTATCAAACATTGCTGCGTTTGCGCTCTCTGATCATCAAACCGATGTGTAAGAGAAGCATCACCAGAGTCGCTATAAACACGAACATCAGCCCTTTTCGCACATCACCTTTTTCGCCGCCGACGGCTTCCGAGATATAACCAACTGCTGGCGGAATCACTAACAGACCGGCAAAGCCGATACCCATCACCCAACTCATCGCCGTTCCGGCAATACGCGGCGCAATCGCCGATGCCAGACCAACCGAAGTCGGAAAGATTGGACCCATGCCAATGCCGCTTGCAAAAACTCCCCAGCGCACGGCTTCCGGCGAAGTCGAATTGAACGCAAGACCAAGCCCGATTGCGGTAATCGCAGAACCGACGGCAAGCAACAGAAAGCTATTCACCTTGGCAACGCCGAGCAGAAAACTCGAAATCAACCGACCAATCATCAACGAAAATCCGAACCACGACAGCGTCTTCAAAGCGAAATCGGCAACATTTTTACCGAGCGCATCTTCTTTAAAAAAATCCGCCGAGGTGCGCGCCATATTCTGCATCTGCTCATTCAATCCAAAACTCGTGAGCAACTGCGAATCTTTCTGCAACAGCGTCGTCACCCATTTCCCGACCGCGACTTCCGACCCGACATACATAAACAACGCAATTGCCAGCAACCAGAATGAGAGCGAACCGAATAGACCTTTGGCTTCACTGAACGGGAATGATTCGGGATGCGACGGTTTGGGAAATTTCGGCACCACGACAACCAGCACCAGCGCGAGCGCAGCAGCAGCCAGTATCCAGAAAATTTGCGACAGCGCAGCTTGCGGATTGAAGATCAGCGGCAAAGTTGAAAGCCCAAGCCCAAAACAAATATCGAGCAGATTCAGCGCCGCATCACGCCAACTCACAGCAACATCGCCAACCAGCGCGTGACCGGCGCTGACGATGGCATTCGCGCCAATGCCAAGCACAAATCCACAGAGAAAGACTAAAAATCTGGCAGACGAGGGTTCCACTCTGCTGACCACCAAAGCAAAACCTGCCATCGCGGCAATGACTAAAACCGCGCCCATCGAGAGAGTAAATTTTTTGCCGATTTTATCGGTGATAGGACCGCTAATGACATAAGCCAGCACCGCGCCGATGGCATTGATTAACAGGAAATTTGCGACTACCGCGTCATTGGGCAAAAATTTTCCGCGTTCGAGATCGGGAATGACTGTGCCGGGCAAAGCCGTGAGTAGCCCATAAACAAAGATGCCGAAAAATGCGATAGCCATCAGCAGAGAACCGCGTGTGCTGGATGAGGTGCTGGAATTTTCCATTATTTTTCTCCTAGAACGTTTTATCAAATCGTAGATTTGTCGAGATAAGAACTGCGGCATACTACTGCATTGCCACAGAGATTATCAAGCGTTGCTTTGGGTAAAGCGGGGCGATTGAAATTTCATAACAAGAGGTTTGACGAAACCCCATCGTTTAACATTCAAAATTGCATTTCCCAGCGGATATTGCGGATGCGGCGGATGCGGACGGATGTTCTATTGCTATTTGCTGGAACCGCCTGATAACAGAGGGTTATGCAGGCGCTCAAAAGGAAAATCCGCAAATATCGGCGCGATCCGCCGCATCCGCTGGGAAATTTAACTCAATAATGAACAGAGTGGCATTCCGTCTGAACTTTTATGACCTCCGCAATTTACCTGCCATCGCTTTGATAAGCCGGTTCAGTGAATGCCATAATGCAAGGTCAAAGAAAACCAATGACCATGCAGCAAGAGTTTAATCCCAGACAATTGGTTGAAAAGTTTCTGACCACCTATCGCGCTTCGGGCGAATATCTGCGCGAACCCATTGAACAGCTTGCCGAGCTTGCCTCGTCGGAAAATCCCGAAATCTTGAAAGCGGCTACAGGAGCCATTTTCGCGTCACTCGTCGAGGCGCTGGCGGATTCCTTCGAGCCGTCTGCGGTGTTGCTTTACAACCGGCTGTTCGCGCAACTCATTCAATACTGTCGCAAGACCACGCGAGGGCAAGCGATTGATGAGGCATTGACCCAATATGGTTTAACGAATGAAAGCGATTTCATCACCCGCGCCGAACAACTGCGTTATGTTCGTCGGTTTCAAAGAAGCGAAGCCGCAAAACAACAAGTCAAAGTCATCATCGTTTTATCGCGCGTCACCATCGGCGCGGACGTTGCTATTAATGGCGTCGTGGTGAACCGATTGCGACGCGAATTTCCCGGCGCCAAAATTGTGCTCATCGGCAACGCCAAAGCCATCGAGTTATTCGGCGGCAATGCCCGCATTCAATTTGCCGAAATCAAATATCAACGCGCCGGGACACTCACCGAACGATTGCTCAGTTGGCTTGATGTACGGGCGAGTGTTGAGGATTGTCTGAAAGGGTTAAGCAAAGAGGAGTATTTAATCGTTGACCCTGACAGCCGTTTAACTCAATTGGGATTGTTGCCTTTATCGCGCGCGGAAAAATTTAATCCTGATGAGCATCGTAAAGCGCAAATCGTTGACGATTATTTTTTCTTTCCCAGTCGTGAACTCGGAAATCGCACTGCGCATTCACTGAGCGAGTTGACCTCGGTCTGGCTCAATGCGGTCTTTGGTGGCGATGAACGTATTTATCCTGAAATCTATTTGCGGGCGACGGACTGCGAATCCGGCGGGAGATTGGTAAAGGCGTTGCGCGGTTCATCGAAGCGTCCAATCATTGCCATCAATTTCGGTGTCGGCGAAAATCCCGCCAAACGCATATCGGATGAATTTGAACAACAGGTAGTCGTGAACCTGTTACAGCGTGGCGCAAAAATCATTCTCGATAAAGGCGCAGGCGAAGATGAATTAAAACGCGCCGATGCCATCATTCAGGAAGCGCAGCACATCACGTTTGATAATCGCAAGGTTTCGGTAATCGAATTTGATGAAGAAAAATTAAACCGGTTCACAGATAAAAAACCATTTGCTGCGGATGTCTTGGTGTGGCGCGGGCGCATCGGCGTGCTCGCCGCGCTCATCGGTGAAAGCGATTTGTATATCGGTTACGATTCTGCCGGGCAACACATCGCGGCGGCATTAAACGTCGCTTGCGTAGACGTTTTCGCAGGCTATACCTCCGAACGAATGCTGGCGCGTTGGCAACCCACTGGCAAAGCTGCAAGCCGCGTGGTGGCGGTCGATACTTTAAATCAGGCGATAGATTCACCGCAGGTTTTAACCGATGTATTACAGGCTGCCGACGCCTTGTTGAAAGATAAATGGTGAACCGTTGAACCATGCGGTTCGTTATAGTTGATTTGCTTTCAACCTGTAGTTTATGCTGCTCACGTTTAATCTGGGTAGAATCATTTTCGAGAGGCAATTTTAATGGAATCCATCATGAAATCAGCCCTGCTGTATATGTCAACCAGCGAGGGCTTGAAAAATTTTCTTACCAAATTCAAATCATTCAATTCCGTCACCCAACGCTTTGTTGCAGGCGAAGAAATCAGCGCGGCGGTTGCCGCCATCAAGCAACTCAACAGCAAAAATATTTCGGCGACCTTTGACCATCTCGGCGAATCGATTTCCAAAGAAGCAGAGACCCGCGCCGAAGTCCGCGAATATCAACGTTTGATTGAAGCCATCAAACAACATTCGCTCAATTCAAATGTTTCCGTGAAACTTACGCAACTCGGACTCGATATCGATACGGAACTCTGTTACGAAAACACCCGCGCCATTGTCGCTGCCGCTGCCGCAGAAAATAATTTCGCGCGTATCGACATGGAAGATTCCACCAAGACCGATGCGACGTTGGGAATCTTTCGTCGTTTGCGCTCGGAATTTGAAAACGTCGGCATCGTGGTGCAGGCATATTTATATCGCACCGAAAAAGACATTGAGGAGTTGCTTAAAATCGGCGCGCGCATTCGACTTTGCAAAGGCGCTTATAAAGAACCCGAAGCCGTCGCCTTTGCGAACAAAGCCGATGTTGATAAAAATTTTGTGAAATTGATGCGCCTGCTTTTGCCATCGGGCATTTATCACGGCATCGCTACGCACGACCCGAATATGATTGAAGCAACCAGGCAGTTTGCCAAAGAAGCGGAGATCGCGCCGGACAAATATGAATTTCAGATGCTCTACGGCGTGCGCCGCGATTTACAGGAAAGCCTGGTAAAAGAAGGTTACCGCGTGCGCGTCTATGTGCCGTATGGAAAATTCTGGTATCCCTATTTCATGCGCCGCCTTGCCGAACGCCCGGCAAACGTCTGGTTCATCTTGAAGAATGTGGTGAAAGGGTAAAATCGAAAGGCTGTACAAATGGACACGATGGGGCTGCACCTCTTGATTTTATACATTCTCTCATTTTTGAATGCTCGCTATTTCTTTTTCAGGGTGAAAAACGTTAACGTCAAACGACTCGTTTTTTTCCTATTGATAATCACTTCGGCTCAGTTCTATCGGTACAATACTTCGGTCAATTATGCGATAGACCCAAGACTGTTATTGGTTTTTATTCTTGTGGCGTTTTCCTCGGCAAATCTCATCATTTATTTCACCAATAAAGTGAAACAAAGAAAGGCAAAGGTGGAATGAATACTTGGGAATCTTGCCGCAACCTATAGGATTGTTAATCTCGCGTCATTCATAAAATAAAAAAAGCCAGCTTAATTTCAAGCTGGCTTTTTTATTTCAATAAAACTCTCTCACTACATCACGAAGGGTTGTTCATAAGGCGCGCGGTTGGAAACGTTGCGCTTGAAATTCACAGCAGCGCGTTTTTGCGCAGCCTGAGCTTTGGCTGGCGCTTGTTTTAAAATCTCCAGAGCCTTTTTCAACTGCACGTCTTCGACAGGCGTTTCGGGTTTCGGCGGGGTTGTCGGTTGCGGCGGTTGCGCTTGTTGATTGGCTTCATCGTCATCATCGTCACCGTCCGGCAACACGACTTCGGGTTCGGCGGGACGCTCAACTTTAACCGTCGGCGTCACGCCTTCTTCCATAAATGGTTTGCCGGTCGCGGGCGCATACTTGGCAATGGTGAGCAACAATGCGCCGCCATCGCCGAGCGTGAATAATTGCTGGTCGCTGCCGCTTCCGAATGAACGTTCGCCAACGACTTCGCCGCGTTTCTGGTCTTTAATCGCAGCGGCGACGATTTCAGCGGCTCCGGCAGTGCTGCGGTCAACCAATACCGTCAGTGCTCCTGTAAAGATAACCTTCTTGGCATCAGCCGCATAAACCTTGGCGTCTTTGCCGCCTTTGCCGATGACTCGCGCAAGGTTACCCGCGCCGACAAAATAGTTGGCAACAGCAACGCCTTCATCAATCGAACCATTTGCCGAACCGCGCAAATCCAGCACGATTTTTTGCGCGCCTTTGGTCATCAAATCACTCAACTGGGTTTTAATTTCGGTGGCTTTGCCGTCAACCAGGCTGGTCACTTTCAAATAACCGATGCCGGTTTCTTCGGTGCGCGCTTCGATGACCGGTTGATTGACTTTGGCTCTGGTCAAGGTGATTTTGCGCGACACGCCGCGATGCAAAACTTTCAATTCGACGGTTGAACCGATTGCGCCGTTGATGAGTTGCTGGCAGTCATAAAGGCTCAAATCGCGTGACGGAAGTTTGCCGATGTATTCAATGAAATCACCGTCTTTAATTCCGACTTGTTCGGCGGGTGAGCCTTTCAACACCGCCACAACATAAGCGAAGCCTGCGACTTTGGAAACGATCATTCCGGTTTCGCCCGGCTGACCTTTGGGGTTGTACTGTTTCGCCTGTTCAGGAGTCAAATACGCGCTGTACGGATCCAACCCTTCGGCAAGTCCACGCAGGCTGCCAACGCGAACTTTCTCAAGGTCGGGTTCTTCTACATAATCATCGATAATGTGTCGCAAAACATCATCAAGCACATTGATTTGCGCATATTGTGTATTACGCGCTACTGCCTGACTGGAACGCGAAATAAAACTGCCAACGATGGCGTAGCAGGCAATCAGTGTTGAAAAAACCACAATGGCGATTTTGGTCTTAAACTGCATTCAGGACTCCTTTGAATAAGCTACCACAGAACTGGGCTTCTAACCTTTTCATAATAACCTTTTAAAAAGAGCAGGCGCAAGCATAACCTTAATAGTCTGGAGTCGAGCGTCTGGTGTCTGGAGTCCGACAACCAAAGGTGACTTGAAATCTTGATTGGGCAATTGCTGAGGTGACAAATTATGAGTCTCGCAAGGTGAGAATAAAACTTCGAGGCAGGGACTCCAGACTCAGGACTCGCGACTCCAGACTGTTTGATTGACACCTTGCAAATAGGCTACCTATACTCAATTTTTTATGCGGTTGCTTGGCATTGACTTAGGCTCGAAAAACATTGGCATAGCCGTATCAGACGGTCTTGGCATCACGGTTCGTCCGGTTGAAACGATTCGCCGGTCATCGCTTAATCGCGACCTTGAACGATTGCAGTTTTTGATTGCCGATCTTGAAGTCGAAGGCGTGGTCATCGGCTTGCCGCTCAAAATGGACGGCAGCGAAGGCGATGCGGCGGAAAAAGTTTTACAGTTCATTAAGCAACTTGGCGCTAAAATCGACATCCCAATCTTTACGCAGGATGAACGATTGACCAGCTATGAAGCCGAGCAATTAATGATGGAACGCGGCTGGAATCGTCAACAGCGAAAATCCCGGTCAGACGAAATCGCGGCAATGATTATCTTGCAGGACTATCTTTCGCAAACAACGAAAAACTCATGAACGAACAATTCAAACCGCCATCCGGTTCACCCGCAAAGGCATCGAATCAACCGCCGCTCAATAGAGAATTCGCGGAACTTTCGTCTTTGATTCAAGAGCAATATCCCGAAAAACCTGAATCGGAATTGACCGATGAAACTACTTATCCAAATCGTCAAGGCGACATCGTTCTTCCACCGACGCCGAAAAAAGCGCGTTCCTGTCTCCTCGTAGGTTTAGGGCTTCTGATTTTAATCATTGGCGCGGCAATCGGCGGATGGCTGTGGTTCAAGTCCACATTAAATACCCCTGTTGAACACAACGCCGAAGACATCATTACCGTCAAGCAAGGCATGAGCACACAGGCTATCATCGCAGAGCTTGCGAAAATCGGTATCGTGAAAAATCCGCGATTGCTTACAACCTACCTGCGCGTTACAGGCAACAGCGGGCAACTGCGCAGCGGCGATTACAAATTCAAATCGCCGATTTCGCCGATGGAAGCCATCGCCAAAATTCAACGCGGCGAAGTGGTTCACGAGAGCGTGACCATTCCTGAAGGCTCCGACCGCTTCGACATTGCGAAAATTTTAGCCACCAAAACCGGCAAAGCGACCGAAGCAGAGTTTTTGCAATTGATGCAGGACACCCGCCTGATTCGCAAAATTGCGCCCGAAGCGCAGAACCTCGAAGGTTACTTGTTCCCGGACACCTACAACTATAACGTCAGCACCAGCGCCAAAGAGTTGATTGAGGTGATGGTCAGGCGGTTTGAAGAAGTGTTTACCCCCGAATGGCAGGCGCGGGCGCGGGCGCTTGGGTTTTCGGTTCATAAAGCCCTGACGCTCGCATCGGTGGTTGAAGAAGAAGCGCGGGTTGCCGAAGACCGCGCAAAAATATCATCGGTGATTCACAACCGTTTGAAAATCGGTATGCCGCTCGCTTGCGACCCGACATTTATTTATGCGGCGAAAGTCGCGGGCGATTACGATGGCAATCCCAATCAACCGCGCCATCGCGAACGGCGTTCGCCATACAATACTTATATCTATGCAGGCTTGCCGCCGGGGCCGATTGCCTCGCCGGGTCGCGCTTCAATCGAAGCGGCGCTTTATCCGGCGAACACCGATTATCTCTATTTCGTCGCCAATGGCGTAGATGGTCGCCATATTTTCTCAACTACTGGCGCTCAGCATTCGGTGGCGGTTGAAGAATATCGTCGCAATTTACGAGAACAAAAATTACAGTAAGTTGGATTCCGCCATTCAAACCGTCAACGGATTAGCTTGCAACTTCTGCCATCACGCGAACGGTTTCGAGATTTGCTGCGCCGCAAATCAATGTCTTCACGCCCGATTCTTTCCATGCCGCCAGGCGGTCTTTAATGCGCTCTTTGGGCCCGCACAACGCGACTTCATCGACCAGTTCATCGGGAATGGCAGCAATCGCTTCGGTTTTCTTGCCGGATAAATAGAGGTCTTGAACCTGTTGCGCATTCGCTTCATAACCATAACGACAGGCAAGATCGTTATAGAAATTTTTGCCGCGCGCCCCCATACCGCCGACATACAACGCCAGATGTGGTTTGACTTGATTGCGACAAGCAGCGACATCATCGCCCAACACCACGCTCACCGTTGGCGCAATATCGAAATCATCAATGGTTTTGCCATCGGTTCTGCGGGCAAAACCATCGTCAAGCGAAGCTTTGAACACTTCTTTGCGATAAGGCGAAAAGAACACCGGCAACCAGCCGTTGGCAAGCTCTGCACAGAGCGCGACATTTTTCGGACCAATCGCCGCAATGTAAATCGGAATGTCTGAACGCAAGGGATGTGAAATGAGTTTCAGAGGTTTGCCAAGTCCTGTGCCGCCTTGAACGGGAATGTCGTAATATGCGCCGTGATGCTCAAGCGGGTGCTCGCGTTTCCAGATTTCGCGCAAGATGTAAACATATTCGCGGGTGCGAACCAATAGCTTGCCATATTCAACGCCGTGCCAGCCTTCGACCACTTGCGGGCCTGATGCGCCGATGCCCAGAAGCATGCGCCCACCGGTGAGTAAATCGAGGGTTGCAGCGGTCATCGCGGTCATCGCGGGCACACGCGCTGTCATTTGCATAATCGCTGTGCCAACGTTGATTTTCGTAGTTTTTGCCGCAAGCCAGGTCAGTGTGGTTACTGCGTCCGACCCGTAAGCTTCAGCCGTCCACACCGAATGAAAGCCGACCTTTTCCGCTTCCTGCACCAGCGTGACATTATCCGCAGGGTTTGAACCCCAGTAACCACAATTGAGTCCTAATCGCATCTTCGCCTCCGAGTTTATGATAGACGCACAAACAATAACCAAGAACCTTGATGAATGCCATGTGAGGAATTAATTTTTATTCGCAAGTTCGCTCGTAGCCAGCATTCTCTCAGTGCCTACTTAATCAATCGGCAAGTTCCCACGTAAAAAAATAAAACAGAATGGATGAGCGCACAGACGCTCTGCATGCCCAACCGTGCTGAGGCAATCAACCAATCAAAAGAGGATTTAAGGATGCAAGACAACGCTTTGTTTGTAAGCATGAATCTTGAGCGTACCTCTCTGCTCAAACGCTTGTTTGAAGAATTCAATGAAGCGGTTAGTGAACTGCGCGAGAGTCCCAAAGCTTTCATCATCGGTGCCATCAAAGGTGAAGGTATCGGCGGCCGGCGGCGCTTGATGTTTCTGCAATATGGCTTGGCAATCAGTCTGCTGGTTTACTCAACCGGATTTTTGCTCACCCTCACCCTTTGGACAATCCGTCAGAACTCCCCGGTTTCTAAAGACGAAAATCCTAAATACACGATCTGGCTTCCATCCATAGGCTCTGCGCCGCCCGAAGCCAATCTGCGCAAAGGTGACGATGACCAGGCTTCGCACGGAGGTGGTGGAGGCGGCGACAATTCACCAAATCCCGCTTCATTTGGTGAGCGACCCGATTATTCTGAAGAGCAACCAATCATCGCCCCGACGACCCGACCGACGCTTAGACCGCCGGCAATCCCGCTTGCAGAAAGATTGCTTGGCGACCCCAACCTCAATGTCAAACGCGATGATTTGTTGCCAACCGGTTTGCCAAACGGCGTCGTCAGCCCACCATCAGATGGGCAGGGAAAAGGCAATGGCATCGGCACAGGTAACAAGGGCGGTGTAGGTCCAGGCAATGGCCCAGGTTTTGGACCCGGCGAAGGCGGCAATCAAGGCGACAACCGATACACCATCGGCACACGGAAAGACAATCGTGACCGTGATGAAAATAGCGAAGCGGTTGACGTAAAACCTATCGCTTTAAACCGCCCGCGACCGAATTACACAGAGCAGGCGCGACAGAATAAAGTGCAGGGCTTGGCGCGCGCGCGCGTCCTGGTTGGCGCTGATGGCAGTGTTAAACAGGTTCGTATTGTGAGAGGCCTGCCTGACGGTTTGAGCGAAGAAGCGATTCGCGCTGCTTATCAAATGCGATTCAGACCCGCAATGCGCAATGGTCAACCCGTGGCTTACTGGGTAGTCGTGGATATCGAATTCAATATCCGTTGAGATGAATTGAAGTTTAAATTATTTGACGGAATACCAATGTTCGTTATGTGAATTTGAATTTCCCGGCGGATGCTGCGGATACTGCGGATGAGGACGGATATATTTCTGCATTCACCCTTCGCAATAAAAATGCGATTACTTGACTGCTAACTATCCGTTGAAATCCGCCGCATCCGCAATATCCGCCGGGAATGTCCCTTCATCATCAGGCTCATTCATCTTTTGCAACAACCTTGAATTTATGCATCTTTAATAATCCTGGTATTCCATCTCCCATCTTAAATTCAACTCGCCCATCTTTCGTCGCATCAATCAATCAATTGCTATAATCATCACTCGTGAATCAACAACCGGAACTCATTATCGAATTCGACGCCGGAACGTTACTCATTGATGGCGCAGACCAGACGGCGCAAGTGCCCGATGCCTTCAAATGGGATGAACGGGTGCGACGTTGGCGCGCGCCGGCGCTCGCTTACCGGCAAATCATCGCTGAACTCGTTCGCCACAAAGTCCCGCATCAGGATAATGCCCGCAAATATTTTGAATTCGATTTCAAGGCTAACCTTTTAGTTGAACCGCGACCTTATCAACAAGAAGCCTTAGAAATGTGGCAAACGCGCGGGCGGCGCGGCGTGGTGATTTTGCCGACCGGCGCGGGTAAAAGTTTTTTAGCGCAGATGGCAATCGAAATCACCGGGCGTTCGACATTGGTTATCGTGCCCACACTTGATTTGATGAATCAATGGTACGACCTTCTGCTTGCCAGCTTTCAAGCGGAAATCGGGCTGATTGGCGGCGGCTATTTTGAGCGCGGCGCAATTATCGTGACCACTTATTCATCGGCTTTTCGCTTTATGGAAGACAAAGGCAACGAGTTCGGCTTAATCATTTTCGACGAATGCCATCACCTGCCCGGCAGCGTTTTTCGTTACGCGGCAGAGATGGCGATTGCGCCGTTTCGCTTGGGACTCACGGCAACTCCTGAACGAAGCGACGGCGCAGACACCATGCTTGAAGATTTGATTGGCCCGATTATCTATCGCAAAGAGGCGCGGGAACTCGCCGGTGAATACCTCGCCGATTATTCGATGGCGCAGATTTTTGTGCATCTCACGGATGAAGAACGGGCGCGTTACGACGAAGCGCGCCTGATTTTTCGCGGCTTTTTGCACACTCAGCAAATCAATATGCGCAGCCCGCAAGGTTGGAAATTATTTTTAATCGCCAGCGCCCGCTCCCAGGAAGGTCGCCGCGCCATGCTTGCATATCGCGAATCGAAACGCATCGCGCTGGGCACTGATGCGAAACTCAAAGTTTTAGCTGAACTCTTGCACCGTCATCGTCGCGAAAAAGTTTTGATTTTTACCGCCGAAAACGAAATGGTCTATCGCATCTCGAAACAATTTTTGATTCCCGCCATCACCCACGAAACACCGATTAAAGAGCGCCGATTGTGGCTTGAACTGTTTAATCGAGGCGAGGTGCTGGCGCTGGCAACGTCGCGGGTGTTGAACGAAGGGGTGAACATTCCCGACGCTTCGGTTGCCATCGTGCTTTCCGGCACCGGTTCATCACGCGAACACATTCAACGGTTGGGGAGAATCCTTCGCAAACAGCCGGAAAAAGAAGCCGTGCTGTATGAAGTCGTCACTGCCGAAACTTCGGAAGAGGGCATCAGCCGAAGACGAAGTGAAGTCTAGCGAGTCTTGCGAGTCCAGCGGTTCGCTACGCTCACAGTCTTGCGAGAATGGAGGAACTTATGCCGACCTTCAAAAGTTTGAAGAGATAAAAACTTGGCAGAAAGCGCGCGAAGTAACACTTATCGTTTATGCAATTTCAAAAGAAAAGGAATTTGCTATGGATTTTGGATTGCGAGATCAAATTCGGCGTGCAAGTGTTTCAATCATGGCAAACATTGCAGAAGGTCATGGGCGACGCTCAGATAAAGAGTTTGCTAACTTTCTGAATATGTCTCGCGGTTCCGTAGAAGAAGTTCAATCGCATCTATATGTGGCGCTTGACCAGCGTTACATTAATCAAGAGTGTTTTTCAAAGTTGTACGATTTGCTCGAAGAGATTTCTCGGATGATAATGGCGCTCTCACAACATCTTCGCGGAATTTCTCATTGACTCGCCAGACTGGCAAGACTCGCTGGACTTTTATGCTGACAGCCGATTTAGCCATCAGCCGCCGACGCGGCAAACGCATCGAACCGCATTACATTGCGCCGACCGATAAAAACTATCTGCAAATTGCCAGCGACCTGATTGCCATTGTCGCTCAGAATGTGAACGCGCGTCGCGGCGAACTCGATGAAGCGTTGCAGGATTATGTCGGCACCGGAACCGATTACAAAATTTTGCGCGGCTTGATTAAGCTTTTGCTGGATAGATGCGTGTTTGAAACTTCGCTGGCGATTGAACCAACCGAAATTCGTCAGAAATTATTTACCAGCGCGCGCGCCTCGCATCCCGTCACTTCAACTCAGTCGCGCGAACAAATCATCAATGAAGTCGCAGCGCAGTTACAGATTGCAGCCGATGAATTGATTGAACACCTTTACGCAGACTTGCCTGCCAATCAACGCTTGATGGATTTCGATGAACCAGCGGCTGAGGAATTGATTGACGCATACAATCTGGCGCAGGCGCAGGCATTGCTCTATCGCTCGGTGGAGATGCGGTTGTGGATTGAGCCGCAAGATGCGGCAGGGTATAGGCAACTCTTTGAAGCCATCAAAGCGCATCGCCTGATTCATTCGATTTCCGGAACTGCGGCGCGCGGTTACGCGGTTAAACTTACGGGACCCGTGGCGATGTTTCATCGCTCGCAAAAATACGGCATTCAGATGGCGGTCTTTTTGCCGTCGCTACTGCTGTGCACAGGTTGGCAAATGCGCGCCGAAATTGAATCGAAATTCGGCGGCACGCTGTTTTATGAACTGGCAGGCGATGACACTCGGCTCAGTTCCAATCGATTGCAGGTGCCGATGTTTGAAAATCAAATCGCCGAAAAGTTAAAAGCGAGTTGGGCGAAAGCTGCAAGTGATTGGCAACTTGCACAGTGTCGTGAAGTGATTGATTTAGGCGAGTCGGCATTTGTGCCGGATTTCGTTTTGACCAGTGGCGACGGGCGAAAAATCTATCTTGAAGTGCTGGGTTTTTGGACGCCGCGTTATTTGAAAGAGCGTCTGGAAGAATTCGAGCGCGGACGATTCACCAATTTTATTTTAATCATTTCCGAAGACCTGCGCGGCAGCCGCGACGCTCCGACGAATCTTCCCGCGAATGTGTTGATGTGTAAAACCAGCGTGAGTGCGAAAGATGTGTTAGGGGTTTTGCAAAGTTTCTGATTTATTCACCCGCAATCTTCAACACCGCATTATGGGTTTTCACGTCTAACCGAAACCGCAAGTTGTCGAGTTGATTTAAGACAGGTGCTATTAAATTTAAATGCCCTTCTTTTTTTGCTCGTAATAAAACGCCCAAGGTGCCGGTAAAGGGGATATTCAAAAGTTTAGCGTGTTGTCTTGCCAACGCATCATCTAGCAACGCAAGCGAGTGTGACACCTGAGTTGCCAAACTTAAAACTTCTCGTTCTCCTAAACCAAGGTCGACAGCAAATATTAACTGCGGCGAGATGTTTACCTGATGTATTTCTATCCAGGATAACTGTGCAACATCTGGAAGATTTATATTATGAATGCGCCCAACCTCTAATTCGTCAAATACAGCTTGTGGAATTAAAACTTTCTGATATAGCGTCGGTAGCAAATCAAGCAAATTGGTTTGATAAAGATACTGCAAGGGCGAGGTGTCGCTGATCACATCAGGCACGTGCCAAATCCTCAAGTAATTCTTCTTCGGTTAGTTTAAAAGTCGTGACCCCGTAATCAGCCAATTTGCTTAGAAAAACCGCGCGCGGAACACCTGCAATTGCCGCTGCTGCGCCTGATGATAATCGTCCAAGTTCATAAAGTTTTACCGCCGCCGCAAAGCGTAATTCATCAGCGGTTTCCGTAGGTGACAGGTTGAGCGCCGCTAAAGCTTCTTCGGGGATTCGCAAGATGATTTCTGTCATGGTCAATCGCCTCCAAATTTTTCGGGCTTACCGTCATCCTCACCCAACCGCCAGTTGATGTCAATGCCGACCAGGCAAGTCGATGGGAAACTACGCAAGGCTTCCGGTTTTAATCAACAGAATGCGTCTTAACAATCAACTGCCGAAAATTTTATTGAAGATGCCTTTATCGTCGGGCTTATCGTTGCCATCAAGTTTGGCGAATTCTTCGAGCAAACGGCGTTGTTCTTTCGTTAAGCTTGTCGGCGTGACCACGTGAACCCGCACGAATAAATCGCCGCGCCCGCGCCCGCCAAGCACCGGCATGCCTTTATGTTTGATTTTGAAAGTTGAGCCGGTCTGGGTGCCTTCGGGAATTTTTAATTTCTCTTCACCATCCAAAGTCGGCACCGTAACTTCTGCGCCAAGCGCCGCCTGTGTGAACGAGAGGTTGTATTCGCAACTCAGATTTTCATCGTGGCGCTCGAACAGTTTGTGACGTTTGACATGAATCATCACATACAAATCGCCCGGAGGTCCGCCCATCTCTCCGGCTTCGCCTTCGCCGGACATCCTGAGGCGCGAACCGGTATCGACGCCCGCAGGAATTTTCACCTCTAAGGTTTTATGGCGTTCGACGCGCCCTTCGCCACGACATTCTTTGCAGACTTCGCGGATGACTTTGCCGGTGCCGCGACAACTGCCGCAGGTGCGACTCACGGAAAAGAAGCCCTGTTGACGGGTGACCTGACCTCTGCCGCCACAGGTCGTACACCGCTCAGGCGACGAACCCGGCGCTGCGCCCGTGCCGCTACAGGGTTCGCAGGCTTCAAGTCTTGGAATGCGGATTTTGGTTTGCAATCCGGCGTAAGCTTCTTCGAGCGAGATTTCAATATCGTAACGCAAATCGGAACCGCGTCGCGGTCCGGCGCGGCGACCGCGCGAACCGAAAATATCGCCAAAGCCGAAGAGGTCGCCGAGGATGTCTTCAAAGCCCGGAAAGCCTTCAAAACCTGCGCCCGCACCGGCGGCGCTGGAACCGACGCCCGCGTGCCCCAGGCGGTCATAACGGGCGCGCAAATCCGGCGAAGATAAAACCTGATAGGCTTCGTTGATCTCTTTGAATTTTTCTTCGGCTTCTTTATTGCCCTGATTTTTGTCCGGGTGATACTGGACAGCGAGTTTGCGATAAGCTTGTTTTAATTCCTGGTCGGTGGCACTGCGGGTCACGCCAAGGACTTCATAATAATCTCGTTTGCTACTCAATTTTCTTAAACCTTTGTTTGTAATATTTTTGTCGGCTCCTACTCAATGCTGAACAAGAGCCGACATAAAGAAAACCAAGTATAGCAAAAACTAACTCAATTCAGATAGGGGTGCGACCGCGTCTTCAGTAATGTTGGCTTCGGCGTCGGGCACCACAGAGGTCGGACGAAACATCGCATCGGTGATCATCTTGGCGACGTTTTCGAGTTCTTCGAGCGCAAAGCGAATACTCGAAGCATCGTCCATCAACGCTGCTTCACGCGCTTCATCAATCGTGCGGCGCGCGGTTTCCTGGTCGGAACCCGACAGCATATAGCCGAATTCCTGGAATGAACGGATAGTATTTTGCAACAAGCCTTCCAGACGATTGCGCGCCAGGATGACTTCCTTCATGCGACGGTCGTTATCGGCATTGCGCTGCGCTTCTTCAATCAAATCGTAAATCTCGGAAGCCGAAAGACCCGATGAAGGGGTAATCTTCATGGCTTGTTCCTGTCCGGTCATTTTGTCCGTCGCTGCGACCGAGGTAATGCCGTCGGCATCCACTTCAAAGGTGACTTCGATTTGCGGCACGCCACGCGGCGCGGGCGGAATGCCGACCATCTCGAATTTGCCGAGGCTGCGATTGCCCGCGGCGATTTCGCGTTCACCTTGCAGGACATGGACTTCGACCACCTGTTGGTTATCGGCAACCGTGGTGAAGATCAAACTCTTCTTGGTCGGAATCGTCGAGTTGCGGTCAAGGATTTTGGTAAACAGTCCGCCACGGGTTTCGATACCCAGGCTGAGCGGTATGACGTCCAAGAGGATGAGGTCTTTGACCTGACCGGAAAGCACGCCCGCTTGAATCGAAGCGCCGATAGCGACGACTTCGTCAGGATTAATTTCAATCGACGGTTCACGGTTAAAAATTTCCCGTACACGTTGAATGATAATCGGTGAGCGGGTTTGCCCGCCGACCAGTAAAACTTTGGTGATGTCTTCGGCTTTGACCTTGGCGTCTTTCAACGCTTTATTGCAAGGTTCGACCGTCTGCTCGACCAAATCTTTGACCAGTTCTTCAAATTGTGTGCGGGTCAGAGATTTGTTGAAATGTTTCGGTCCGGTCGAATCGGCAGCGATAAACGGCAAATTGAGTTGTGATTCCAGCGCCGTCGAAAGTTCGCATTTGGCGCGTTCAGCGGCTTCTTTGAGTCGCTGCAAAGCCAGACGGTCGGAACGCAAATCGATATTGGTTTCCTGTTGGAAGGTTTCAATCATCCAGTCAACGATGCGCTGGTCAAAATCTTCGCCGCCTAAAAACGAATCGCCGCAAGTTGACAGCACTTCAAACACCCCGTCAGACATTTCCATAATCGAAATATCAAAAGTGCCGCCGCCCAAATCGTAGACCGCGATTTTTTCATGCTCTTGTTTGTTGAGTCCGTAAGCGAGCGCCGCCGCCGTCGGTTCGTTTAAGATGCGCTGGACATTGAGTCCGGCGATTTTCCCTGCATCTTTGGTTGCCTGGCGTTGAATATCATCGAAATAGGCAGGAACGGTGATGATGGCTTCGGTTACTTCTTCGCCTAAAAATTCTTCTGCCGATTGTTTCAATCGTTGCAGGAGAATCGAAGAGATTTCAGGCGGTGAATAATCGCGACCACGCACACGCACACGGCAATCGCCGTTTGGCGCTTCGGTTATTTCATATGGCACGGATTGCACGGCGCGTTGCGCTTCGTTGGATTTGAACTTGCGCCCCATTAACCGTTTGATTGCGTAAATCGTATTTGCCGCGTTGGTGATTGCCTGACGTTTGGCAATCTGTCCGATCAATCGTTCGCCCTTTTCAGTGAATGCGACAACCGATGGGGTTGTGCGACCGCCTTCTTTATTGGGAATGATTTGGGTTACGCCACCTTCGAGAATCGCTACGCAGGAATTCGTGGTGCCTAAGTCAATTCCTATCACCTTACCCATAACGGATACCTCTTTTTTATGCAGTTTTTCTTCAGTAGGGAACTACACCGGGGGTCAGTAAACGCATCTAGGGGCTGGTTAAATTTTTTTAAGGAGCGGGGATAATTCTTTTCGCTTGTAGATTAAAACATGAATCCAGGCGGGAAGGAATAGTTAAATTGCACTATTCCTTCCCCAAAAAAATCATTCAACGGAGGCTGCGACTTTCACCTGTGAAGGGCGCAACAACTGGTCGCCCAGTTTATAGCCTTTTTGAAATTCCGCAATAATCGTATTGGCTTCGTGGTCGGCAGTCTGTTCGATGGTCACGGCTTCGTGAAGGTGCGGGTCAAAGACCTGACCGACGGCATCAATGGGCGCAACCCCGAATTTCGCAAGCGCATCTTTGAATTGTTTGTAAATTAATTCGATACCCTGAAGCAGGGCGCTGCCTTCATCCGAACGGGTGGCGCTTGACATGGCGCGCTCAAAATTATCGAGTACGGATAGCATCTGCAACAACACTTCGCGGCGTCCATGTTGATAAAATTCCGAACGCTCACGTTCAATGCGCTTGCGGTAATTATCAAATTCCGCCTGCTTGCGCAACAACTGGTCAGTCAACGACGCGGTTTCCGCTTTGCTCTGCTCAAGCTGTTTGGTTAACTCGTCAACTTGAGATTGCAGCGCCGCAAAGGCGACCTCATACCCTTTATTCAAATCCTTTTTGGCTTTTGCGCCTTCGGCTTTGGCTAACTCTTCCTCGTCGTAATCACTGATAATCTCAATGGAAATGTCATCATCTTTAGCTTCCGGCTTCTTTTTTTCTTTACTCATTTCGATTTTTAAAGATTCCTTTTACGTTAGTATTAAAAACCAGAAAAATAATTATTTAAATATTTTCATTCAGTACCCGCCCGAATAAATTGGCGATATAGGTTACGATGCTCACCACTCTATCGTAATCAACGCGTGTGGGTCCGACCACGCCGATGCTCCCGGACGCCGTGCCGCTGCCATAAAAATAGGGCGAAGCAATCACCGCGCAATCATGTAAATCCAAACCGTTTTCGCTGCCGATGCGCACCGTCGCCACATCGAACCTTGCGCCGGCTATACAGCTATTGAGCATTTTCACAATGCGCCCTTTTTGCTCGAACATTTTAAATAAAACGCGCATCCGTTCGACATCGGCAAAATCCGGTTTAGTGATAATGCTCGATGCGCCTTCGATGAACACATCGGGTTGATCGCCGTCCTGTAAACTCTGGCTGCAAAGCACCACCGCGTTTCTCAGCAGCTTATCGTACAGGGCTTTTTCTTCGGTCATGCGCCGCAACAGTTCATCGCGAATTTCGGCAAGCGACCAGCCATGAAAATTTTCCAGTAAATAACGCGCCGTGGTATTCAAATCATTTTGCGAAAAATCTTCGTCAAAACGAATCAAGCGATCCTGTACGCGCCCTAAATTTGAAGCGGTAATGACCAGCACCCGTTTATCCGGCAATTTGACGAATTCAATGTGATGCAGGCGGTCTTGCGAAATCGCCGGCGGCACCACAATGCCGACATTATCCGATAATTCGGAAAGCAATTGACTGGCGCGTTCCATCATCAGTTCGGGATTTTGCAAAATCTCATCGTCCAATAAACGGTCGTTGATTAAATCTCTTTCCGATGGCGAAAGCATGGTTGAACTCATCAGGTGGTCGACATAGTAACGATAACCCTGCTGAGTCGGAATGCGTCCGGCAGAGGTATGCGGGTGTGATAGCAAACCTTCCTCTTCGAGTTCGGCGCAGATGTTGCGCATGGTGGCGGACGATAAACGTTCGCTCGACTGTCTGGCGAGCGCGAATGAACCGACAGGTTGTCCTGTGGTGACGTGAGCTTTGACAATCGCCGCCAGCACTTCGTTTTTTCTTTCGTCTATCGTGAAACCGCTTTTTCTCATGTGTACATCACGGAAGGTTCGGGCAAATTAGGGTGCCAAACCTAAAGTAGCATCAAGGCAAATTCGTGTCAATGATTGGCATTGCGCGCCAAGCCTCGCAAAAAATCGCCATTTTAATTCGCTTCCAGAGCCGCCTGGCGAATTAACAACCTCTCCAATTCGTCTTCAAGTTTTGCCAGTTTGGCTTCCGGTAATTCGCCGCGGCGGCGTTCGCTAATCCACGCATAAGCCAGTAAAGCGAACCCGATGACGGCAAAGGCAACCGCAAGAAATTGCAATAGTGCCGGGGTTATTCCGACGCTTAACCAGACGCCGGTTTTGCCATTCAATAAATCGTAAGTCGCGATGGCGGCAAGCAGAAGCAGAAAGATTGCGCCGCCCACTGCCCCGCCTTTACGCGCTTTGAAGGCATCCACCTGCAAAGCCAACTCGCTGATTTGATTGCGCAACTCGGCAATCTCTTTTTCGAGGTGTTGCGCTTCAATCAATGTGGGTGCCAGTGGTGTGGCTTGCTCTTCCGAAAAATCTTGCATTCGCTTGTTCTGCATAAAAACGAAAGGCAGGTTGACGAGCCTGCCTGAATGATAATTTTTACACGCGATTTTAAAAGCCATCAACCGAATCGCTTTTTGACGATTGCCGGGATGCCTGATAAAACGCTCAACTACTTAACCAGGGTTCCGGTGCGCCACCAACGCGAGCGTTGAAAGATGTTTTTCGTGTGTTCAGCCTCTTCGGTTTTATCTAACGACCAGTAAACGAACATGGCGCGACCCACGATATTGGAACGCGGCACGGTTCCCCAAAAGCGGCTGTCCTGGCTGTCATCGCGGTTGTCGCCCATGCAGAAATACTGGTCGCTATCGTATTTGCCGTCATTGTCGTTGTCGTAAATTTTTCTGAGTTTCTGGTCGTTTTTGATTTCATCCGGTACGGCATCGCCTTTAACCGGAATTTTATAAGGTTGCCTGACGCCATAGTTGGCGGTTTCTCTGAAACTGTAATAGGAATCTTCTTCGACGTAATAGACCGTCCACTCGGCTCCCGCCGGCGCACTTTCTTCCGATAAAACTTCAAGCGACGCCCCCTGATCGATGGTGGGCGCAACGAATGCGCGACGCTCAGGCAGTTCCTGCCCATTGATATAGACTTTGCGTTTCTCTGCGTCGAATTCGATGGTTTCACCCGGAAGGCCAATCACCCGTTTGATGTAGTTGGTTTCCGGTTCGAGCGGATATTTGAAAACCGTAATGTCGCCGCGCCTCACCTGACGCGATGGCAGAATCGGCAGATTGAAAAAATCCGATGCCCCGAAAATATATTTGTTGACCAGCATATGGTCTTGCACCCAGATGGTGTTTTTCATCGAACCGGTCGGCACCTTGACGGCTTGTAAAATGAAGGTCATGCCAAACAATGCCATAACCAGGGTGACCACTGCCGATTCAAAATATTCCCGGAAAACACTTTTATGAAAGGTTGGCTCAGCGGGCTTTTCTTTAGCTGTAACTTGCTTTTTTAATTCCTGATACTCTTCAACATCAACTTCACGAACGCTTGGCGGTTCGATTTGCGCTACGGAGTCTTTTGATTCCACGTCCAGATTATCACTCATAACCTTTATCCTGAATTAATTTTTATAACTCTTCAATTCATCATCAACGATAACATTTTTCGCGCTCGACTCACCATCAGACACGAATATTGATTCGTCATAATTGAAATATCGAAAGGTCGCTGCATTACCATTGTTTTCGGCAGGGGTGTTGGCAAGTTCATCAACCAGCGCCACAAATGCCCAGACCGATTCTTCTTCCACAGGCTGGTTTTTACCGTTGATGGAGATATATGCCTCGAATTTACCGGCGAGAATGGCGCGCACTTTCGGAACGGTATCGGGCGAAGTGAGCGCGGTCTGCGCGGCTTCCTGTTGAGCAATTTTAATACTGCGCCCTTCGCCGCTCGCCAACGCATAACCCGACACGCGCAGTTCGATGCGAAAGGTGCGGCGATGGTCAGGTCCGATGGTTTCGACGACCACATATTTCGGCGCGGGCGCGCCCATCGCCTGTAGCTGTTCCTGCAATGCCGATTTGTAATCGGAACCGATCATCGAATGCGGGTCGATGGCTGCGACTTTATCGCGCATTTCGCGAAATAAAAATTTCTCTGCCGCTATGAGTCCGCCGTCCAGGTAAACCGCGCCAATCAAAGCTTCGTAAGCGTCGGCAAGCAGCGTGCTTTTGCGGCGTCCGCCAGTCTTTTCTTCGCCGCGATTGAGCAAAATGTATTTGCCGAGTTCGATATTATCCGCGAGTTCAACGAGGCTCGGTTCGCTCACCAGGTAGGCTTTCATTTTCGAGAGTTTGCCTTCGGCAAGCGTCGGGTTGCGGTGTAGTAGCCAGGCGCTGACAACTAAACCAAGCACCGAATCGCCAAGAAATTCCAGCGATTCATTGTGCTGACAGTTTTGATTGACCTGTTCGTTGGCAAATGAGCGGTGAGTCAGAGCGCGATCTAAAAGCGCCCGCGAGCGGAACGAATAGCCGATGATTTGCTCAA
The DNA here is from genome assembly GCA_040754075.1 of Acidobacteriota bacterium. Taxonomy (NCBI): domain Bacteria; kingdom Pseudomonadati; phylum Acidobacteriota; species Acidobacteriota bacterium. The sequence continues at coordinate 49,108 of JBFMDH010000006.1, read as the reverse complement.
GTTCAGATAATAATTTTTCGCGTTCAACCGAAATCATAACGCCTGGAAGCAAGCCTTGTGTGACTTGCCAACCTGTACTATACCACAGAGGCTTTATGGAGTGGCAGCGCATCAGCAAACAAAAAGCAAAAGCCGACGCCCTTGAAAGCTGAGAGCATCGGCTTGAAAATCATCCTGAAATTTACCAATACCGATTAGTTTGAGCCTGACGAGCCGTTGCTTGGCGCGCCATTAGCAGCGGTGCCGGTTTTGTACTTGGCAAGCCATTCATCGAATCCATCCAACTTTTCTTCGTGACGGAATTTGTAGAGGTCTTTTACACGGTTCTCCACGTTGGTACGGACTTGTCCCCATTTTGAACTATCATTATTAACCAGAAATCTTGCCCAGGCATCCAGCGCCAGGTCAGCAACCGAGTTCAGTTTTTCAAGCGCCGCTTTGGTCGTCGGATTCTCTGCATCTTTTTTGATATCTTCCGATAATTTATCGAACTCATCCGATGCCGCCTGGAACCGGTCGTTGTAAATCACGCCGATTGCCAGATTGTTTTGCGCGTTTAGAATGGTGGTCGCAGGGTCAATCGAAGAGGATTTTTTATACAACTCAAGAGCTTTGTCACTATTTTTGTTATTCCCTTCAACCATTGCGTGACTCTGGTAATAGTAGGCGCTGAACACTTTCGATTTGTCGGCTGGCACCAATTCAGAGGTCTTGCCCTCTTCAATTATTTTATTGGCTTTTTGGACGAACTCTACCAGGTCTGCACCATGTGCATAATTCTTTTTTTCCATTTCATTGGTGCGTATATCAACGATGAGCAGGTGAAGGTAGTTCAGGTTGTCGCCGTTTTCTGCAAACTCTTCTTTGGCGATGCGAATCTCTTCGCCGACATTGTTTGCTGCCTTGGCATCATTGAACCATTTGGCGCGAATGTCAGTTCTGGATTTCTTCGCATAAGAATCGTATTTCCCACCCGGGAATTTGTCGATCAACTCTTTGGCTAACGTATAGGTTTTCGTTAAATCTTTCTCTTTATAATAAGCGTTGTACCACTCAGCATAAACAGCGGCTTCATCTCTTGGTTTTTGCGGTTGTTCCTGCGCGGCGACATAAGGCACTGCCAGCGCCAACATCATCACGAGCGCGGCCATCAACGTGGTGAACTTTTTCATGAAGTAATACTCCTTTATAGGTGAATTTCATATTTGCGTGCCTGCAACGACGCTTGCCGCGCACGCTTCGTAGCTTTTTTAATTTTTTGTGCTGAATTCAAGCAACCTCATTGATGCACCGGATGATAAATAAGGTTGCTATCTACAGGGGAAAAGCTCCAAATGCGATAATCACACGCCCCAAGATTCTTTGTCAAGATTTGCTTTTACTCTCCCGCAATTCTTTACAAATTAGTCGCTCAATTCAGCGCTCGCGCCGGTTGCTCGCGCCGCGTTAAACCTTCGATAAAACCATACAAATCGGGGTCGCGCGCGATGAGTTCCTGTCGCGTGTGTCTTGCCGTCATGCCGGTCGCCGGGCGTTTGATTTCGGCAATGAACGCTTCATATCCTTGCGCGAAATATTCCAACTCGTCCGATTCGGCGTAATAATCCAGCGCGCGACCTTCGCGCACTGCCGTTTGATAAAGCTTGCGCAGCCGGTTTAAATCCGCGCGCTCCATCGCCAGCATCTGCACTTGGTGGGCGAATTCGTGCGCGATGGTATGAAAGCCTGCGCGTGCAGCCATCTCGATATATTCAATTCCTGAAACCGTCACCCGCCCGCCAACCCCGCGAAGACTCGCAAAGAAGCGCCCGTCAAAGGTGCGTTCGCGTTCGACATCTTCAACGCCGCGAATGTCGCTGGCGCGTTCATCAAAAGCAATTAAATAATGCCGCGCTTTTTTAGCAGCAAGCGTCGGCAGAAAATGTGCAAGCGGGGCGACCGCCCCGTCAATCACTATCTGCTCTCTGGCGTTTAAGTTTTTATAGTTCGGAAAAATTTCCGCCGTCAGCGCAAATTTCGGCGGCGCGGGTTGTTTGAAAAAAGCTTTCGCGAAATCGCTTGCGCCAATGGCAATGCGCGACGCTTCGCGCATGCCAATCACCGCATAGCAGAAAATCAAATGCGCGCTTGCGCCTTCGCCGTCAACTGTGAGCGCCTTTTGCGCGAGTTTCATTGCCTGTTCATACGCGCCACGTCGCAAATGCATATCACCGAGCGCAATCAACGCGCGATAATAGAGCGGCTCAAGTTTTAATGCCTGTTCAAAAACTTTCTCGGCTTCCGTAAAATTTCCTGCCTGTTTCAACGCCCGCCCCGTTTCAAAGCGTTCCTGCGCGGCGCGTGAAACCCGTTGCGTATAACCCGCGCGACCATCAACGTATTGTGAAAGCAAACGACGCAGGTTGGGATTGAAAGGGTCGAGTTCGAGCGCCCGCCGCGCCATTGCCCGCGCTTCTTTGGCTTCGCCGCCGGTGGCTTTGACGAAAGCGAGAATGTAGAGCGCGTCTTTGTTATTCGCGTCAACGGCGAGAACCCGCTCGGCTTCCGTAGCGGCTTTGTCGAGTTGATTGCTGTCGAGAAAAACTTTTGCAAGTGCGGTTCGCGCCGTCAGACTTTGTTTGTTTGCGGAAAGCAAATTGAGCAAATAGGTTTCCGCATTGTTGTAATCGCGGCGCATTAAATCAACCGCGGCGCGACCGATGAGCGCGGCTTCGTTCGACGGATTAATTTTCAAAGCTTTGTTGAAAAAGATTTCGGCGCGGTCGGGTTCTTCTGCATCAAGGTAAAGATTGCCATATTCGTTGAATAATTCAACAGCAGGTTTATGAAAGCGTGAAGCGGTTTCTAAAAGCTGCAACGCTTCGACAAAATCAAATCGCGCCCGCGCCGCTTTCGAGTCTTCAAGGGTCGCTTCCAGGTTCAGTAAATCCGCTGCCGCCGCGTTGTGAAAATTTTTGAGAGAAAAACCGGTAAATAATATTGCAGGAAGCAAGAGGCTGATGAGCAGCAATTTTTTGTTGCTGAAATGATTGTTGACGAACAGAGAACGAAAACGCTTTTGCCACAAAGATGCAAAGCTCACCAAGGTACACGAAGCACCTTGGTGAGCTTTAGTGTTCTTTGCGTCTTCGTGGTTTTTATCCGGTCGCATTCAATTACAACCTGTGAACTTTACTTCAAACGCATGCTTGGGTCGCCAAGCAACACCCAGGTTCGTCGTATATCGCGATTTGGGGTTGCGGCTTTCGCCCCGGCAACCGCCTCGCCCAAAGTCAATTTAGTTTTTGAGCCGAATAGCAAGTGGAAAAGTTCCCGATTCATCTTTGCCTGTTCGGCGGGTTCTGTGGCGCTTGACGAAGCCCACACCGCAATCGCGCCGCCGCGTTCATAATTTAACAACCGTTCGCCGAGGCTTTCTGTACTCGGATGCGGGAAATAGCCAATCAAACAACTCATTGCCACAACGAATGACGGATTAGCTTGATTCGTCAGTTGTTGTACATCTTCATTGTTGAACAGATTGCGCCAGGAATTGGTCGAACCGTGACCGAGATAATTTACAACAGCCGCGCCGCGATTGAACCCGGCAAGCAATTGTTGTTTTGCGGCGCTATCGGTTGTGCGTCCACGCAAAATTTCCTGAATGGAAAAATCAACCGGCAACAAACCGCGTAAACTGCTGCTTGCCGATTCAAAATCGTAGCCGTCGTTTTTATCGGCAACCAACAACGCCAGTTTCTCTTTTACGGCTTTGGCGGTTGTCGAATCGTAGTTGACCAGTTTGTTGACAACCGTTGTCGCTTCCGCAGCCGTGCGCACAGGCAACCGCCCGACGAACATTTCCGGCAACCCGTCATCATTGAAATCAACCAACCAATCGTCGCTCGCGGTCTCCATGAATTGTGTGTCAATGAGTTCGGTCGGCACGAAATCGAAATCACCTAATCCTAAATAATCGCGCCGGTCATAGCTTGCATCACCGACCAACAGAACGAAACGCGGCGCGCGCTTCCAATTCACTTTGGTTGCGGCGAGAAAATCTTTGATGGCGCGGGGTTCTTTATGACCGAAACTGAATTCATCATAGATGTCTTCAACGGTGATGATTTCAACACTGTAGCCCTGTTGTTTACGCAAGGCAGCAAGCGGCGCAAGGGTGTCAACAAATGCGTTTTGAGTGATGATGACTAAATCAGCACTGTGATTTGCGCCGCGCAAACTTGACGGTTTATTGGCAATGAGCGCCGCTGGCTTTTTCACTTTATCAGCAGCGAGCGCAAGCATTGTGCGATTGGTTAAACCGTCGGTCTGAATACTGACGCTGTACCCATCTGCGGTTGGTTCGATGTTGCCGATAAATTCCTGCGGCGCGTTTGCATTCGTGATGTCGAATACATGAATCGTATTGGTATTAAATCCTCTGACGGTTTGATTGGTTGACGCGCCGTCAATCGTAAAGGTCAAAAGATTATTGTCGGCTTGATAAAGGCGCGGATAAGTAATGCGAAGCGCGTCCGTAAGACAAATATCGCTTGCTCCACTGACGGCGACGAGTGAGAGTTGATTGCTGCCTTCTTTGAGCAGCGAAACGGGAACCTGGAATCGACCGACGCCTTGCGCCTGACCCTCAAAGCCGATGGTTCCGAGTGTTTGATTGTTGAGTGCCACGCGAACCAGATGCGGCAAGTGGGTGACGCCCTGCAAGGTGATTTCAATGGTTGCCGTCTCTTTTGCCTGCGTATCGAGATGCAATAAATTGAGGGTTTGTTCAACCGGCGTAGGTGAAATCAATACGCCGAAGAAATTTTCACGCTCGCCGTTTTTAAGTCCTGCGAAATAAAGCACACGGTCTTTGCGTTCAACCGTGTAAGCGAAATTTTGTGCGCCGCCCGGTTTGGCTTGCGCTTCAATCTGAGAGATTCGCTTGCCCGGTTGCGCGCCTGTGGTAAGCCAGTAAATGCGTTTGTCGGTCGCGGGGGTATCGAGCGCCGTGCCATAAAATTCAACGGCATCGGTCGGGTTGAAAGCGCCGTCTGGTTCACCCGTGACGCGCATCGGTATCGCTTCGCCATCAACGTAGAGTTGCAGTAATCGCGGATTGATGGCGACGTTGAAACCTGCGCTTGCCAGTTCGGTTTGCGTAATGCGATACCAGCCATCTTGGCGCACGACAATTTTCATTGCCGGTTGATTCGGCAAACTCCAATCGGCGGTCGCTGTCGCAACAGCCGATGAGCGCGCATTTGCCGAAGCCGTCATTACTGAGGTGACAATTCGCGGTTCGGCTTTTCCGAGTTTACTTAACAGGTCTGCGCGGGTTCTTGCGGGCGGTTGTCCGCCAACGATTTTCGGTATGACTGGCCCGTGCAAAGTGCGTTTGCCGTTGAGGTCAATGTCTTCAAGCCAATAAGCAACACCTTGACAATTCACCATTCGCAATCCGCAATCCGCCATTGAATTGTCCCACCAGAAATAAGTTTTGTCCGACTGTAAAGCCGTTCCGCTTCCGACAATGAGCGCCGAACCGGCAACGATTTCCGGTGTGATGCGAATCAATTTGCCGCCGGTTTCGCGGTAAAGGTGGAAACCGAGATTGTTAATCTCTTCGCCGGATTGCCAGTCCAGTAAAACTCCTTGATCATATGCCGTCGCCTGAAAAGCGATTAATTTTGCGGCGGTCGGCGTGCCTGCCTGGGTGATGGTAAACCCCTCATTCGCAACTTGTGCAGGCGCGCTGCCGGTTGGACTCGCAGAGCCAAGCGTGATGAATTCGATGGTTCCGATTCGTGTGGCTCCCGTGGCATTGGCTTCAACTGTGAAAGTCGTAGTGCCATTGCCTGAACCCACCGCCTCAGAAGTGATGGTTATCCAGCTATCCTGCGAGACCACTTTCCACGAACAGCCGTTGCCGGTGGTGAGGTCAACGCTGCCGCTTTGCGCCTCGCTATTCAGGTTGACGGATGTCGGCGTCAACGTATAGGTGCAAGGGGTTCCCGATTGATTGACTGTGAAGGTATTGCCGCCAATGGTCATTGTGCCGGTGCGATTAATTCCCGTATTGTTGACCGCGACGCTGAAATTTACGGCGCTGGCATTAATTGAAAGAATGGTTATCCAGGCGTCATTACTCACAGCCGTGAACGAACAGCCCGTTGGTCCTGTGACTGCGACCGTTCCCTGCCCGCCGTTTTGCGGGAAGTCCTGGCTGGTCGGAGAAATATTAAATCCCGGATTTAGCGCAAGGGTGGTCGCCGTTGCCAGATTATTGGCAGTGGAATTATCCGGCGTTGATGAACTGACTGAGGCTGTATTGCCGATGGAGGTGTTATTGAGTACGCCGCAATTCACCAGCGCATTGATGGTGATGGTTGCCGAAGTATTTGCCGCAAGTGAGGCAAACGTCACTGTGCGATTGTTGCCTGTGCCGCCACAGACGCCGCCGTTGGTTGATTGACAATTCGTGAATACGAGCGTCGATGGCAGATTATCCGTCACCACAACGTTGCTTGCCGTTGACGGTCCGTTGTTGGTGACGGTGATGGAATACGCAAGTTGCGAACCGACATTCACAGGGTCGGGCGAGTCGTTTATGGTGATTGCCAAATCAGCAAGCCCCAGAGAAGTGATACAGGGAGAAAATTCCGACGTGCTTTCAAAAACCGCGCCATTGATGCGCGTCGCGGTAGCGGTCACGGAACTGCCGGGAGGAATCAAGGTGGCAAACGTCGCATTGAAATTGACGTTGCCAGCAGCATTGGTCGTCACGTTGGTTGAGCCGAGATAATTTTGCCCTTCGCCATTGCCGGATGCATCGCACGAATTGCTGTAGAAAAATTCCAGACGAAAATTGGTACTGGCGGTGCTGTTGAGCGAACCTTGAATATTGGTGTCTCCCGACGCCAGTGTGTTTGCTGATGTGAGGATTGGGAAGTTCTGCACATCATTGGCTCCTGCGTCACCATCACCCGAATCGTTTGCGGTAACGCCATCGGGGTTGGCGCAGGAGCCGCTGCCGCAAAGGTCTATGGCAAGTCCGAGGTTGGAAAAAAATGTGTTGTTCAAAATCGCATTATTGGTGGTTTGAGCCGCAGCGGTGTGACCATTGACGAATATGCCTGCGCTGGTCGTGGTTGCCGTGCCGTTAAACGCGATGATGTTGCCTTCACCTGCACCTGTGCCGCCAATGAGATTGTCATGTGCGCCATTAAGGATTTGCGCGCCTGCGACTCGGTTGCCAAGCGGCGACACACCGTTTGCCGCTAAACCGATATAATTGCCTTGAATTTTGTTTGCCGTGGCATCCGGTTGATTGATAATCACACCCTCAAGGTTATTGCCGGAAATAACATTGCGGGATGCGCCTGTACCGCCGATGGTATTGTTATTGCCGCCGAATATATCAACGCCTCTGAATAGATTACCCAAACTGAAACTGCCGGTCACGTCGGTGCCGATGTAATTGCCCTGGACAAGATTGTGATGCGTTGAAGAAGCGCCTGCTACGATATGAACCCCATTGGCATTGCCGGAAATAATATTGCGCGCGCCGCTTGTCGTGCCGCCAACGATATTGTCGTGGGCATCAAAACTAATTAAAACCCCATCGCCACCATTGGAAACTATGGCATTTCCCGTAGCATTGATGCCGATGAAATTCCCTTCGATGCGATTGGCAGAAGTCGTCGCCCCGAATAACAACACGCCGTTGTTGCCATTCCCGGAAATGACATTCCGGGTTCCGGTCGTGGTGCCGCCAATGACCGTGTTGGAAGCGCCGCTTAACAGCACACCCGATTCGCTGTTGGGGGAGGCAAGTGTGCCCGCGAGATTGGTGCCGATGAAATTGCCTTCAACGCGACAGTTGCTCGCTTGTACGACGATTCCATAAGCTGCAAAACGGTTGATGACCAACCCTTTGACGACGCTGCCGGTGGCGGTTGCATTGATTGACAGTCCGCTTGCAACAAAAATTGGATCGATGCCATTGCCGTTGACTTCAATAATCGGACTACCGGCAAACCCCGGTTGAGTTGTGCCGTCAATCGTCAGCGTGCCGGTAATTGCCGGCAAAGTTGAGACAGGCGAAATCGTCTGTGCCCCGGTGCCAATGGCAAATTGAATGGTGTCTGCGCCAGCCGTGGCATTAGCCTGCTGAATTGCCGCGCGCAAGGTGCAATTGCCCGCGCCATCATTGCAAACTCCATCTGCGGTGTTGGCATCCGCGCCGTCGCCTGTTGAGTTCACCACGAAGGTTGCGGTCGTTGCATTGGGCTTGGGGATTTGGTTGGTAGATTGCGGCAATTTCGCAAGCCCGTATGGATAATTTGCGCTGCCTGGCAAAATCGCCAGTGTCTGAATCAGGACAAAACCAAACGTAGAGACAAAAAGAAAGGCAACGATGCGATTGAATTTCATTGTTCGCGATTTTCCTGCTTTCGGGATGTCAATCTTTGCAAGAGTTGTTAAATGGACTTACTGAAAGCAGCGGTAATATTATGTAAGCGTCTTTGTCAGGTCAAGCAGGCAATTCTTAAATGACGAACCCGCTCAAACTCTTGTACACTTTCCCTGAGCGCCCGAATATTCTTGAGGGTTGAAAGCCATGAAGCTTCCTTCTAAACCGCTATCACTTGGACAACTTTTCGGCATACCGCTATTTGCGCATTATAGCTGGCTTCCGGTTATTCCGTTTTATGCCTGGGCGATTGCTTCGAGTCTGCTGCCACGCGAAGCGCCGGGTTTACCGATTTCGCAATACTGGTTGTTCGGATTTCTAACCACCTTCTTACTTTTCGCCTCGGTCTTGGGACACGAACTGGCGCACGCCTTGATGGCGCGTGCCGAAGGCTTAGGCACAGGCAGCATCACGCTCTATATTTTTGGCGGGCTTGCGGCGCTCAAAGGACAACCGGCAAATCCCGGCGCGGAATTCAAAATCGCCATTGTCGGTCCCGCTGCCAGCTTTTTGTTGGGTACAATATTTTTTCTCATCGCCCAGATTTTGCCGCACGATTTGCGCGTCGCCGAACAGATGTTTCGTCATCTCGGTTTAGTTAATTGGGTGCTTGCGGGTTTTAATATCTTGCCCGGCTTGCCGCTTGATGGCGGCAGAGTATTGCGGGCGATGGTGTGGCGCTTCAATAAAAATTTTCGCAAAGCCACACAGGTAGCGGCGCGCGCCGGATTGGTCATCGCCCTTTCGTTAATCATCAACGGACTCGCCTATTTCTTTTTCAATATTGACCAGGCGTTGGGGCTTGCCTGTTTGACGATGGGCATCATCATCGCGCTGTTGTTGATGACTTCCGAAGGGCAGAATTACGGCGTCTTTCGCGCGAAACGCGGCACCATCGAAGATTTCATGAATCGCGATGTGATGTTGATTGACCCGGCAATGAAGGTTGTCGATTTCATCAACAGCGTGTTGAAAAACAACCGCGATACGATTTTTCCGGTCGCCAGAGATAAACGTCTGCACGGACTGTTGATGCTCGAAGATTTGAAATCCATGCCCGAAGAAGAATGGAAAAAACTCGAAGCCAAAGATTGCATGCGCCCGGTGGATGATTCGATGTTCATCAGCGCCAAACTCAATCTGCAACAGGCGCATACGATTTTAACCGCCAACAAATTCGGTCGCGCCGTGGTGATTGATACGAATGGCATGATTATCGGTTATGTAAGCCTGAGCGATATTCGCAAAGCGAAAAGCACATGAGATAACAAGTAATTTTAATGAAACCGGGAAGTCATATCCAAACCACTGTATCACTTCGCATCTGTGCCGCGATTCTTTTTCAAATAAGCATTCAAGCCTGCGAATAATGAAGCGGCGATGCGTTCGCGGAATTGCCCGGTCATCAGTAATGCTTCATCTTTGGGATTCGAGAGAAAAGAGACTTCCGCGAGAACGCTCGGCATTGCCGCGCCCATCAATACCACAAATCCCGCGTGTTTGACGCCGCGATTAGCTCCCGAACGCGGTGAGGCTGCGCCGATGCCACGAACCAAACCTGATTGAATATAACGCGCCAGTTCGCGTGATTCGGCAACCCGATTAGCGACCGCCACGCTTGCGGTAATCGTGTCTTCGGCTTTGGCGACTGCCGGTTTGGCTTCAACAGCGGAATTATTGACTTCTTGTTTTTCGGCTTGCGCTTTGGCTTTTTCGGGATTGACGAAAAAGGTTTCAACGCCCGATGCGGCTTTTGCGGGACTTGAATTGGCATGAACCGAAATGAATAAATCGGCGTGTCGGGCATTGGCAATCGCTGTTCGTTGTTCGAGGGCGACGAAATAATCGCCATCGCGGGTCATCACTACATCAATGTCCGGGTAGTTGCGTTTGATGTAAGCTTTCAAACGTCGCGCCACATCAAGAGTCAAATCTTTTTCGCGAAGTCCGTTCGGGCTGATGGTGCCGGTATCGTGTCCGCCGTGCCCCGCATCAATCACCACACATTTGAGCGCCACGCCGCTTGCGACTTTTGCATCAACCGCCCCGGCAATCGCCCCGGCTTGCGCGTCAGCATTGGGTTTAGCGTTGGTGGCATCGCCTGCGGTATGCGGAACGATGGGTTCGGTGATTTCCGGCAAAGCCATGACCGGCGCTCTGCCGGTTGATTTATTGGCTTTGACAATTGTGTTGCTGCCTTCGATTTTCGGAGGCTGAGGATTCATCGTCGCCTCAACAGGCTTACTTGCCGCTGATATTGCTGTTTCAACCGGTTTGTTGGTGGCATCCGCTTCAGATGTTTTAGCGGTTGGCGTGGTGACATCTTCGACCACAGGCTTTTCGTTTGTCGCAATAATGGTTTGCGATTTGGTCGTTGCATTTGCCGCGTGAATATCAACGATGATGCGGGCGGGTTCGGATAATTTGAAGGTTGAAAACTCGGCGGCTTCGTTGACGTCGAGTTCGATTTGCACACCGGAGTTTGCCGATTCGCCTTCGTAAACCGTGATGCGCTTCAACAGATTGTCATTGCCAACAATAAAGCGTCTGCCAAATAGTGAAGACGCAACCAGAGCATTCTGTAATTTAATCGCGATTTTATTATTGCCGATACGGGTTGGCGTGAACTCCGCATTGTTGGATAAATCAATCACCACGCGGGCATAATCACTGCTACTGAAATTGCGCACGTTCGTCAGTTGCGCGATGCCGGCAATCGTTGCTGCATCGACTTTATGATTTGCCGCAACCACATCTGCCGAGCGATTCGCCAGTTGCATTTCAAAACGCGCAATCACCGCTCGCGCTTCACGCGCCATCACCGACGATGGAAAATAGTCGACCAACTCTTTATAGGCGGAAATCGCGCCGTCGAGGTCTTGCAGATTTTCTTCATAAATCTCGGCGATGTTAATCAGCGCGTCACCCACGGCGGCGCTGTGCGGATGCGATTTGACGATTTGCCGGAAGGCTTCAATCGCCTGTTGATAGAGCGCCGAATCGCCTCTGACATCAGCCATTTCTCTGAGCAATTCGGCGCGTTTGGTAAGCGATTCGGAAGAGAAATGATTGTCGGTGTTGAGGCGAATGACCTGACTGTATAAATCAAGTGTGCGCAGATAATCATCGGCGCTGCGTTCTTCGAGCGGGCGCGCATGCAAAGCGTTGTTGGTGTCGTTGGCGCGAATGAATAATTCTTCGGCAAGTGAACGCGGCGCGGTTGAAAGCGCATTCGAGGGGTCGGCAGCATTCAAGGTCTGACGCGCCGACAGGCAGAAAACCAGTATCAGGACGAGTGAATGAAAAGTTAAATTGCTACGCAAAGAATGACGCATACGCTCAAATGGGCGGGGACACGTCGCAAATCTCGTGGGGCGAGTTAAAAACTAAACTGCTTGGTCTTTTGTGAGCGAAGCAACTGTTTATAACGACTGAGCGAGTATACTAAAAATTTTTTCAACGACCAACGCGAAATATAAATTTGCAATACCGCTAACCTGAAATTGACGACCCGCAAATCCCCCAACCGGGTTTATTTGAGGGGCAACGAATTTCAATAATTATTCGACAACCGACCTTTCGATGTGGTGATGGCTTCGGGCGCAACCGTGGTTTGCGTCGGAGCCGGTTTCGCTTTTGAAGTTTGTTTGGTGCGCGAATATTTTGCCGAAATGTTTTTCACATAATTTTGGGTTTCGCGATAGGGCGGCACTTGATAGCCATAATTGATGACCGCATTTTCACCGGCATTGTAACCGGCAAGCGCCAGTTTCACATCGCCGTTGAACATATTAAGCAAGAAACGCAGATACCTGGTGCCACCATCGATGTTTTGCGCCGGGTCAAAAATATTCTGCACGCCGAAACGTCTGGCGGTCGCCGGCATCAGTTGCATAAGTCCCGATGCGCCTTTATAGGAAACCGCCCGCGAATGAAAGCCGGATTCCTGTCGCATCAAGGCGAAAATCAGATGCGGGTCAACGCCATATTTTGCCGCCGCATTTTTTACCAACTGGTCGTAATACGGATTGCCTGTGGTATCAAGCAGTGCGGTTGAGACTTCGACGGTTGGCGTAGTCGGAATGTAAATCGGCGAAGGTGCGGCATTTGGTTTAAGCGCGTTATTTTCCGTCAGCACTTTGGTCGGCGCATCTTTTAAAGTGGATTGGACTTTTGAAGTAGCGTTGACGCCGGGTTTGGTCGCCGCCGTCGCGGGTTTAGCAACCTCGTGGACGACCATTGAAGGCGTGCGCGGTTGCGGTGCGCCGGCGGTTGATTCAACGCTCATCATTTCCTGCGCATAGACATTTGCGCTTAAAAACCCTGCTACAGCGATTGCTGTTATGACGTGCGATAATTTCATCATCTCTCCGATTCGCGGGGCTAGGCTTACTACAAATTAAATCCAAAATTGTGCGAAACTGGATTTATCAACTGAAGCGAATCACGAACGCGGGGAGCAAAATAGAGTGGAGTTGAAAACTTGGCAGGGAGCGTTTTTCAACTTCACTTCGGCAGCCAGTCATTCTTCAGGAAGGCAAAAGGCAAAAGGCAAAAACCAAAAGGCAAAAGTGCGATTGGTAATGCCAGCCTGAATGTGCAATTGCGTGAAAAGACATCAGACAAGGTGAGCGGTTATGATTTTTACCTTTTCACATTTGCCTTTTGCCTTTTGCCTTCTCAAAGACCTTGGCTTTGCGACCCGGAATCACTTCCGGTGTGCCTTTTCGGTGACGCTTCAAAACCTTTTTCTTATGACCTTGCCAGTCTAAAGCTTCGTTTCAGCGAAGTCAATAATTACGTTTACTTGAGCACCGGCAAGGAGTTGGTTGCAAAAAAGCCGAAACGCAACAATGCATTGTTGCGTTTCGGCTTTCAGTATAGCGTTGGTCACCCCAATGGTGTATAAACGCCGATTAATTTGCTGCCATTACGCAGGCGCAATCGTTGTTGTTGATGTCGGTATCGCCAAGTAAAACGGTTCCCGATACGCCGGGACCTCTGACCGAGGCATCGCCTCTGAACGTACAGGGATTGATTAAAACACTGACGGAACGATCCGATTTTTTCGGGTTCGGTCCCGAATCGAATAACTGAATCTTGCAGGCAAAGGTGCCGACGACGCCAGTGCCGGCAAGCACGACTCCTTTGCTGCAATCATGGTATTCATAGGCTCCGGTCGTGGAGTTTATCAGGATGAAGCGACTCGGATTACTGGTATCCTGTACGCAATAATCGAACTGTCTGCATAATGTGCCACCGACGGTTAAAGTGTAGGGGCATCCGCTTTCGCCCGGATTGGTGGTATGAACAACCACGATTAAGGTCTGTCCCGCAGGCACAATAAACGACATCGTCGTTGGGGTTGGCGGAACGCCGGTGCTTAGCCCCGGGTCGGCAAGATAATTGGTGCAAATATTATTCGGATCATAGGAATTCAGATAGGCATTTGATTGCAGGTTGCAGGTTTCTGCAGCCGGTTCGGAAAGCATCACGCTTACGCACGCATCCTCGCCGCTGTCGTTGGGAATTGAATAGGCATCAAAGGCGCGCAAGCCTGCAGCGTCGAAGATGAGGCAGGGCTTCGGCGCGGCGCAGGTGCTGGAGACGCCGTTGCGATTCAGGCGACCAAGCTGATTGCCTGATGTCTGAACCCCTTCAAAATCCTGAGACCCGCTGCCAAGCGTGCCGTTGATGACAATATCATCACAGAGCTTTTCTTCAAAAGTGATGTCTGTAGTGAGACTGCCGGTTTCGCCATCGAATCCGCCGATCTGAATTTTATAGGTTGTATTGGGTTGTGCGGTAAAAATGACGGTTGATTGCAAACCATCACCGCAGAAGTCATCATTACAGGCAACGGCAGCGAAATTGGCAAAGTCGCAGGCTGCGCCATTAACCTGCCAAACCATAATGGCAGTATCAAAACCGCTGGTACAAGTGCTCACCGATACCGTCCGCCCCTTGCCGGTGCCGCCGCTTATGGTATACCAGACGCTATTTGCCTGTAAGGTGCAGGTGCTTTGTGGTTCACCCATTTCATCGGTTGCCATAGCCGTATCCTGAGTATCGGTAAACGGGCTGGTGGTGACGTTAATTGCGCCGGCGCAGTTGTCATTTGCAGGCGCTACGGTAACACCGCTGGGAGCAGTTGGTCTTTTTTGTTTAGTTTTGGGTGGGATATCGGATTTACTGGTATCTTGAGCGTTGGCTTTAACTGCACTTTGACGCGAATAATAGAAATTCGGAAGGGTCAGTAATGCCACAAGTGTTAAAGCGATCAATGGGATGAAGTCTCGCGTTCTCGATTTCATAACAGTCCTCCTTGAATTTTTAAGCCTTAAAGCTTCTTCCTTTTGTCAGCCATAATCGGTAACTGACAAGCAGGGAACGAAGGTTGAAATTAGGTGAAACACTTTGGAATACCCAGCCTTTGGTGATGCGAAAGGTTGAGTCTAAGCTTTACCGGACTAAAATTTTCACTACTGGTTCTGAACCACTATCTTGGAATATTGGCGCATATTCTCGCCCCTTGTAATGAAAAGCAACTTTTGATGTTGCTCGGATTTATGAAATGATACGTTGTAATTGCTATGTGGAAACAACCTGAACAAAAATAAAACGGCTCCATCTTAGGCGAAATGTAATTTGAATGCAAATTTAGTCGTCTCTTTTTTTCGGCAACTTTTTTAGCGAAACAATTATCGGTTAACGGTTTTGCGCGTCTGTGCTTGGCGCGTTTTGCAGGCTCGCGGTTAAAATAGGTTTCTGCACTTATCAATCAAGGAGACTAAGGAAAATGAACTCACTGCCTGAACTCGGTCAAACGGTTTTAAATTTCGTCAATGGTCAATGGGAAGCGTCGGAAAGCGACAAATGGATTGAGCGGTTCGACCCTGCCGAGAACACCATTTTAATCGGGCGCGCCCCCGATTCAACTGCCGTTGATACGCGCCGCGCCATTGAAGCGGCGGCGGCTGCCTTTGCGGATTGGCGTAATTTAGGCGGGGCAAAACGCGGACGCCTGCTTTTCGATTGGCTCGCGTGGATGGATAAACATAAAGATGAATTCGCCTATCTGCTTACCCGCGAAGAAGGCAAAATCCTTGCCGAGTCGAAAGGCGAAGTCCAACGCTCGCTCGACATTCTGGAATTTACTGCGGGCTTGGGGCGCAGAATGAATGGCGATGTTTATCAAGCCGAAGAGCGCGAGGTATTCGCTTATTCGATGCCACAGCCGCTTGGCGTCGTCGGACTCATCAGCCCCTGGAATTTCCCGATTGCCATTCCGATGTGGAAACTTGCGCCCGCTTTGATTGCCGGGAATACCTGCGTGTTGAAACCCTCGCCGCTTACGCCGATGTGCGCGGCAGCAATCGTGCGTGGACTCGAAGCCGTCGGCATCCCGAAAGGCGTCGTCAATCTGATTCACGGCGACAGCGAACCCGGCGCGGAATTGATTGCCAATGAAAAGGTGCGCGGCGTGTCATTTACCGGCTCAACGAAAGTCGGAAAGATAATCGCCAAATCGGCTTCCGAACGCTTGCTCAAATTACAACTCGAACTCGGCGGTAAAAATCCGCAAATCGTTTTAGACGATGCCGAGATTGATAAAGCGGTTGGCGGGGTCATCGCTGCGGGGTTTGGTTCAACCGGTCAACGTTGCACAGCGACCTCGCGCGCCTTGATTCACGAAAAAATTTACGATGAATTTATGAGCCAACTCATTGACCGCGCCAACACCTTGAAAATTGGTGCAGGCGTAGACCCAGGGGTTGAGATGGGACCGCTCGTGGATGCGCGGGCAGTGCAGGGGGTCAACCATTTCATTGATGTCGGTCGCAATGAAGGCGCGAAATTCTGCGCCGGCGGCAAACCCTTAACCGAAAACGGTCTGGATAAAGGGTACTTTTTTGCGCCGACCATAATCGAAGCAAGCCAAGGCATGAAAATCACTCAGGAAGAAATTTTCGGACCTGTGGTTGCCGTCATTCGCATTAAAGATTTGGAAGACGCGATTCAAACCGCAAACGCGGTGCGTTACGGATTGACTTCGACTATCTTTACACGCGATGTCGGGCGGGTGTTCAAATTTGCCGAACGCGCCGATGTCGGCATCATTCATGTCAATCGACCGGGCGTTGGCGGTTATTCGCACGCGCCATTTGGCGGCATCAAAGATTCAGGTTACGGCGGGCGCGAAGTTGGTGACGAAGTTTTAAATTTCTACACCGAAACCAAGATGGTTTATGTGAATTACAAATAGCGACGGATGGTAGACAGGTTGTGGATGAACGAAAATCATCGGTCACGATTTCAAAGTGAATTTCCCTGAGAATATCGATTCGCGGAGTAGATTGGGTCACTTCCGTTGAAACCTTAAAATGGTTTTTGATTAACGAGGATTGCCGTGAAAAAATCTCAACGCTTCATTGGCGCGACAATAGTGGCAATTTTGCTGATAGCACAAACGTCATTTGCGCAGACGCAAAAAACTCACGGTCAACCGCGTTGGCTGGAGCGCCTCAACACGCGAGCGGAGTTCGATAAATTGTCGCGCACTTACTATCGCGGACGCTTTTATGCCTTGCCGCATTTGATGTTTGTCATTGACCGTCGCGCCAAAAACCGAGTCTATTTCGTCAATTCCAAACTCTATGCTTTTCATCAGACTTTCGTGAATGCCGAATATCTATCGCTTGAACGCGGCAAAGTTTTTTACGAAAACAACTACATCAAAAGCGACCGCCGGTTTTTCTTAGGCACAATCGCTTATCAAACCGGCGTTGATAAATTCACTTTTGAATTCTGGGAAGGCGATAAACTCACCAAGGAATTACTCAATGAATGCGCCGAGGCATTGAAGAAAAATTTTTATACGGAAATCTATTTCAAACCCAATTCACTTGCGCAAGAGGAAATCGCTCGCGAGCTAAACGCCGCTGCAATGCCTGTTGCGACGATTACCACAAGTGACCTCGCAACTAGCCAGACCTATCAACCATTCAATCTCGGTTCGGGCATCGGGCAACTGCGCATCCTCGAACGCCTGACACCCGACACGGTGATTGACCGCAATCAAATCGTCATCTTCAAAGAATCGCCGATTCAACTCACGCCGCTTTCGGGCATTATTCTGACGGAAGCGGCTTCGCCGCTTTCACATGCCAATCTGCTGGCGAAATCCTGGGGCATTCCGAATGCGCGCATCGCCAACGCCGATAAACTCTTCAAGCAACTCGAAGGCAAATATGTGCGCCTCGAAGTCGGCGAGAATGAATACAAACTCACACCCGCAGACATTCGCGAAGTCGAAGCCCGCAACCGCGAATTCATCAAACGCGCCGATTTAATCACGCCGCGCGCCGATTTGACCTATCAAAAACTCACAGACCTGCGCGAACAACGCGCTGCGGATGTGAAACGCTTCGGCGCAAAATCCGCAAATCTCGGCGAACTCATCAACGCCCGCAATCCGGGTATCGTGGTGCCTGCGGGGGTTGCGATTCCTTTCAGCCATTACAAAACCCATCTGGTGTTGAATCAACTCGAAGACAAAATTCAGGACGCGGTTGAAGAAGACCGTTTCGTTCACGACCCCGTCTATCGCAAAAAACGACTCGCGGAAATTCGCTCCTGGATTCAACAGGGGAAACTTGAAGTCGGTTTGAAAAAGATGCTCGAAGGCAAAGCGTTCGATTTAGGGTTATTCAAAACCGGACTCTTCGTTCGCAGTTCGACAAATGCCGAAGACTTGCCGAATTTCAGTGGCGCGGGGCTGTATACAACGGTTCCGAACGTGCGCACTTATGAACAATTGTATGAAGCGGTGAAAACCGTCTGGGCGTCGGTGTGGAATTATGAAGCTTATGAAGCGCGTGAAAGTTACGGCATGAATCATTGGGGCGTGTACCCTGCTGTGCTTGTGCAAATCGGCATTGATGCCGAAAGCGCAGGCGTAGCGATTACCACAGACCCGTTTAACAAACAGAACGAAGGCGCGGTTTATGTGAATGCCAAACGCGGGCTTGGCATCAAAGTCGTCGAGGGCAAGCGGGTTGCCGAGCAGGTGCTTTATACGCCGGTTTCAAATTCTACAAAAGTGCTGACACGTTCCGATGAAGATACGATGCTCAAATTCGATGAACAGGGCGGCGTGAAAGAATTAAAGATTGAAGAGAACCGCGCGGTGCTCACCGATGAAATGATTCGCCGTCTGGCGCGTGTGGCTTTACAAATCAAACGCGTTTTCGGCGGGCGCGACCAGGACATCGAATGGGTCTATTCCAAAGGGCAATTGTATATCGTGCAATCGCGCCCCTATGTCGAAAACAATTGAGTCTATTGTTTAAAATTAAAAGTAGCGTGAGAAGTTGCTTTGCGCTAACTTCATCTTGTTAATGAACAGAAACGAGAACCACTCAGATTATTCAATTATTTTTCGCATCAGCCTGTTGTCGGCGTTCGTCATTTCATTAATTGGTTTGATCGAAATCCACAGCCGCGCTTTGCAAATTCCGCTTACACAGACCCAACCATCGCAAACCGGCACCGCGATGATTTCGGGCGTGGTGCTCGATGATAAAGGCGTGCCGATTGATAAAGCCACCGTGTCGCTCACCTCGACTGTCTATTCGGCTTCGGTGTTGACGCAGAGCGACGGAAAATTTGAGTTCAAAAATCTCGCCCCGGCAAAGTACACCATCACCGTGCAGGCAGCGCGACTCAGACAAAAACAAACGCAAGTAACGATTACCAAACCCGATGAAATTGTCCCGCCCGTTACTATCAAACTGGCTTCCGCGCCGTCACTGCACGTTGCAGTGTTTGATGCCGGTAACAACCCTTTGGGCAACGTGACCGTTTCGCTCTACACCCAGGAAAAAGGCGTTGCCGAAGAGCCTGCGGCGCGGTCTGTAACCGACAAAAACGGCGATGCCTATTTTGGAAAACTTGCGCCCGGCTCTTATCGGCTCACAGCCGTGTTGCGTGGCTATGATGAATACCGCAACGAAGTTTATATTTCATCGGACATCACCACGGAATTTCCGATTCAACTCCTGGTCGCGCCGGTTATCCCGATCAATGCCAAAGCGATTGCGCGTTATAGCATTCCCAACTTGCCGTCAAAAAGCGTTCACGCAGTTTATCAAGATAGCGATGGCTGGATGTGGTTTGGCACCGATAGAGGTATCGCTAAATTCAACGGCATTGATTTCAAATCATCGACCGGCGCAGGCTCGGCTTATGCAAACCTTGCGGGCGATAATGTGTTGTCGATTGCCGAAGATCAGAATGCTTATATCTGGATGGCGACAACCAGTGGCATCAAGCGGATTACCCGAGAAGGCGGCAATGAACGCCGCTGGTTGGAAGGCATTGAAACGCGCAAAGTGTTTGTCGATTCACGCGGCACGGTTTGGGTGACGGCGGCTGCGGGCATCTTCAAATTTGATGGCAAAGATTTTGATACGTTCGATGAAACGCGCGGCTTGCCCGCCAATGACGTGAAAGGCATTGCCGAAGATAAAAACGGCAAACTCTGGATTGCCACTGCCAAAGGCATTGCCGTCATTGATGAAGACAAGGTCATTCGGCTTGATTTCAAGCGCGACATCATCACGACTCCGGCGAATCCCTTAACGTCAGCGAACCCGCAAACCCCATCCAATCCACCGCGCAATCAATCCGCAACTTCCTCAACCTTGCCAACCTCACAGACGAATCCCACGCCGGCTCTGCGCATGGCTGATGTCGGCACCATAGAAGATGTTTTTATAGATAAAAGCGGAACCATTTGGTTGGCGACGCAAAAAGGCTTGCTGACCCTGGATAATAACGGCGGTTATGAAATTGCTGCGGCATTGCATCCGGCGCAACTCATAAATAATTTGCAGGCGCTCGCCATCAATCAAGACAGTTCGGGGCGTATGTGGTTTGCGCTCATAAATGGCGGCGCGGTGATTTATGATCTGGCGCGAGGCGAATCGCAACGTATCAATTTTCTCGAACAGGATACGGTTACGGCTTTATACAACGGACGCGAAGGCGACGTGTGGTTTGCCACGGAAAACGGCACGGTTTACGCCGACCTCTACAGCTTCGTCAATTTTTCCACCAGTCGCGGACTGCCGGATAACGATGCGCGGTTGATTGTCGAGGAACCGAAAGCCAAAGATGCCAACAACCTCTGGTGTTTGACTTCAACCGGGGTGTCGCAAATGCAGGGCGAACGTTTTGCGCCGCTTGAAAGTTTTCGCGTCAAAGCCAACACCCGTTGCGTGGCTTTTGATAAAACCGGCGCAGCATGGTTTGCCACCGAACAAGGAGTAGTCAAACTCGACGGATTGACGCTGACCCAGTTCAGTGAAGGCAACGGTCTGGTTTCCAATAATGTTCGTTGGGTGACGAAAATCGGCGACGGTTCAGCTCTGGCATTTGCGACCGCCAAAGGCGCGACTATTTTCAGAGATGATGGCTTTCATCCGCTCAAAGATTTGGATGGCTATGACACGCGGCATATTTTTGAAGACGCGGACGGGCGGCTGTGGTTTGCGACTTCGCGCGGCGTAATGGTTTATAACCAGCAAACCGACAGCGCCGCGTTGATCGATGCCTCGCGGGGGTTGATTGATAACGACACGCGCTGGATTACCCGGTTTAACGGACTGCTGTTTATCGCCACACGTTCGGGCGTTCAGGCTTATAACGAAAGACAGCAAGGGGTCGCGGCATTCGATGCCTTTGATGGTGAACCGGCGAGCACGCTGTTCGTTGATCGTGACAATTTTCTCTGGGTCGGCACGGATAGCGGTCAGGTTAAAAAATTTCACACCATTCAAGGTCACATCATCTCCACGGTCTATTCCGGCGAAGAACATTCGCTCACCGGCAATCGCATCAATGCCATTTCAGAAGATAGCGAAGGCTATATCTGGATTGCGACAGACAAAGGGGCAGTTCGCCATAAGCCGATTCGCGTGCCGCCATCGGCGCAGGCGGCGCTCAAATTTGAAGGCAATTCGGGAGCCGTGTTCAATGGCGTCGCGTATGAATTGCCGAGCGGACAACAACGCGCCACTTTTCGCTTGACCGGCGTCAGCATGAGCGGGCAACTGCAATATCTCTATCGCAATAATCCCGGAGGCATAGAGAGCCGTTGGGAACTGTTACCGGTGCAATCGAGCGGCGAACGCGAAGTAACGGTTTTTCAACTCGATGAAGGGTTGAATACTTTTGAAGTAATCGCGCTCAATCGCGATTTGTATGGCGCAAAAGCTCCTGCGGCAACCGTACCGGTGCGTGTGCAAGCGCCGTTTTGGAAACGCTGGTGGTTTTACTTTTTGATGCTCACCGGCTTGGGATTGGCTACAGGAGCCTTTTTCGTGGTTCGCCAGCGCCAGCAACGCGAATATGTTTTGCCGAAAGAGTTGCGCACCTTTTTGCCCATTGAAAAAAATCCTTACATTGTCGGCAATCCGATTCGTTCGGAAAAAATGTTTTTCGGACGTGAAGATGATTTCCGTTATGTGCGCACCAAACTCGAAGGCGCTTCGCAGGGCGTGTTGATTGTATTTTGCGGCGAACGGCGCGTCGGTAAAAGTTCGATTCTCTACCAGGTGATGAATGGGCGTTTGGGAAAACGTTTCGTGCCGGTTTTTGTCGATATGCAGGAGATGGTGATTACTTCGGATGGCGAATTTTTTGCGCGCATCGCCCGGCTGATTGTTGATGCCTTGCAGCGCATCGAGGTGCGTTTAATCGCGCCGAGTTTTGCCAATCGCAACCCTTATCCGGTGTTCACGGATTTTCTTGATGATGTGATTGCCGCTATCGGCGACCGCACCTTATTGATTCTGATAGACGAATATGAGTTGATGGAATCGAAAGTCGATGAAGGAAAATTGTCGCCCGATTTCTTCACTTTTTTAGCGGGCACGATGGATAACAAAGAGCGACTGGCGTTTATCTTTACGGGTTCGCGGCGACTCGAAGAGCGCGATAAAAAATACTGGCACGATTTGTTGAAAAGTTCGCTGTTTCGCAAAGTCGGATTTTTAACCAACAATGACACTCTGCGATTGATTACCGAACCGATTGAGGGCAAAGTCGTCTATGGTCGCGGCGTCATCGACGCGATTTACCGGTTGACTGCCGGACAACCCTTTTATACACAGGTTACCTGTCAAAACATTGTTGATTATCTGAATGAGCACGAACAGAACTGGGTTACGCTTGCCGATTTGAACAACGTCACCAAAGAGATTGTCGACAATCCGTTGCCGCAAATGATTTACACCTGGGATGCGCTCTCGGATGATGAGAAGTTGGTGATTTCCTTGCTTTCCGAAACCCTCGCGAATGGCGATTTGTTTGCGACCGCTTACGATTTATGGCTGTCGGTGAAGCTGAATCAATATCCTGTAAATTTATCCGAGACGACCATTCGTCTGACGCTCGAAGAGATGTTTCGCCGCGAATTGCTGGATAAAAACGTAAGCGATGGATTTCGCCTGAGAATCGATTTGTTTCGTTTGTGGATTCGCCGTTCGCATTCCATCTGGCAGGTCGTCAAAGAAGTTCGTACACTATGAGACGTAAAACATCATGGCAGCCAATCCCTATTTAAATCGTGTGGCAATCAAGGAGCCTTCGCAGTTCTTTGGCAGAACTCGCGAAGTATCGCGCATCTTTTCGCGCATCGGCGCGCCGCGACCGCAATCCATTTCGGTGGTCGGCGAACGGCGCATTGGTAAATCGTCATTGCTGCAATATATCAATCACCCGCAGATTCGCGCGCGTTTTCTCGACCATCCCGAATCCTATGTTTTCGTTTTTATCGACCTGCAACAGAAGCGCAAACTCACACTCGAAGAATTTTTCAAAGAATTGTTTGATTTGATTGCTAAAGCGGTAAATGAAAAAGCGATTACCAGATTGCAACCGGGTTTTGATTCGCTCAGAAGCTTGCTGGAAAAGTTTCGCGATGCGAAGCGCAAACTGATTGTGCTTTTTGATGAATTCGATGTCATCACCACGAATAAAACTTTTGACCTGGAGTTCTATTCATTTTTGCGGTCGATTGCCAATAATTATGATGTCGCTTATGTGACCAGTTCGGCGCGCGACCTGCAAGAGCTTTGTCATACGCAACTGATTGCCGACTCGCCTTTCTTTAATATTTTCACCAATGTTTTTTTGCGCGCCTTCACGCAGAAAGAGGCATTGGAGTTGATTAAAAAGCCTTCGGCAGATGCCGGTCTGCCGCTTGAATATTATGCGCGACGGATTATGGAACTCGCCGGACACTTTCCCTATTTTTTGCAAATCGCCTGCTCAACCTATTTTGATTATCTATCGGAAAATGACGGCAAGCTGAATCGTGAAGAGGTCGAAGAGATTTTTCTTGATGAAGCGAAAGGCCAATTTCGCTTCATCTGGGACAAGATGACCGACGAACAACGCAATGTCATACGCAGTTTCGCACAGGACAACGAAGTTAAAAAAGAGCAGGAACATACCTACGAAGATTTGAAACGCGCCGGTTATTTTATCGAAGACGAACGCGGCGCGCGGCTGTTTTCGTCAAAATTCTCTTCGGTAATTTCGCGCCCGCGAATGATTACCATGGAACTGCGTCCCACAGATTTGGCGGCGATGGCGGTGCATGATGGCAAGACCGAAAAAGTGATGGCACCGCCGCTCATCGAAGCGCAAGGGCACATTGGTCGGTTTGATATTCGCCGTTCGCTCGGTGCGGGCGGAATGGGTGAAATATTTGAAGCCTATGACACGGAACTGCATCGCGTGGTGGCGATTAAAGTGCTGGCAGCAAAGTTCGTCGAAGATGAGGCGATGAAACAGCGATTTTTACGCGAAGCGCGCATGGCATCAAGGCTCAATCACATGAACATTGCGACGATTTACGAAATCGGCGAAGCGGCGGGCAATCCGTACATCGTGATGGAGTATGTGGAAGGCGAGACCCTGAACGAGCGCATTCAAAGCAGGCATCTCGATTGCAAAGAGATTATCAACATCGGCATACAAATCGCCGACGCTTTAGCCGAGGCGCATGAATGCGGGGTAGTGCATCGCGACATCAAATCGGCAAATATCATGATTACGTCGCGCGGCAAAATAAAAGTCCTGGATTTTGGTCTTGCAAAACCGACGCCGATGACCGACAAACGCAGCATCAAGGCGCGCATTACCGAATCGGGCGTGTTGCTTGGCACCGTCAGTTATATGTCGCCCGAACAGGCAACGGGGCGCGGCGACGTGACTCATCTGTCAGATATTTTTTCGCTCGGTGTGGTGATGTACGAAATGACCACCGGCAATTTGCCGTTCGAGGGCGAGACCTATTTTCAAACCATCGAAGCGATCAGCAAACGCGCTCCCGTGGCGATTAAGAAATTGCGCAAAGATGTGCCTGCTCAGTTGGTGACGATTATTGAAGGAATGATGAAGAAATTGCCGAAAGAGCGTTATCAATCGGCTGCGGAAATCGCCGAATGTTTGAAAAAATGTTGAGGAATTATAGAGATTTTAACAGCCCTTACTTTTCTTCGATGGCTAATTCGTCTTTGGGCGGATGAATGGAAATTTCTTCGTTGTGATGCGATTCGCGCATAAACATTAAAAAACCTAAACCGATAATCACCAGAACCACCAGTATCACAATCACCAGAAAATACCAGGGCAAACCCTGTTGTGAAGCGTCGTTCGGATTATTGCCGCCGATTGAAAAGAGCACAAAGGGTCCGATGATTGTGCCAAGCAATCCGATTAACAGAGCGACACGGTCAAATTGATTTTCCTGGGGAATGTTGAGATGCCAACCGAGATAATTGCCCGCCGATGAAGCAAGAAGAGCGAGAATAAAGTAAAGAAAGGTTTGCCCGGAAATTGACCAGCGACCCGACGCATCGTTTATCCAGTTCGCCATAAAATAATGTGTGCCGCCTTCGCCGGAAACCGCCAGCACCAGAATGCTGAGAATCAGTGTCAATAGGGTAACGCTTGCCGAATCGATTAAGCTGAGTTCATCACTCATTAACCCGACGATAAAACCGCCGGCAAAAAATGCCCCTAAAGTTAAAGCGAAAAGCAGAAGTAAGGTAATACCGGATGGAGACGTGGTCGCCGCTTGATTAAAAAACACCAGACTGGCAACAAACGATATGAGAGCCTGTGATCCAAAAGTGAATCCAAGCCCGATCAGCATACGCTTGGTTTGGCGGTTCATATACACGCTCCTAAGCAGCTTGATGTTTTCATCCCAATTTTATTCGGCTGCTATCTCTACCCCTCAAGTGAGCCAATGGTAGACCGATAGAAAGCGCGTGTCAAAGCGATTTTAAAGCGCCGGGAATCAGGTGAGTTAAGCAACTCCGAAGAAGCGCAGACCTTGAACGGTGAGTGAAGAGATGACGTAGCCAAGCCCCGTGTAAAAGAGCAACTGCAAGCCTGCCATGCGCCACGAATTGGTTTCGGCGCGAACCACCGATACCGTCGAAAGACATTGCAGTGAAATGAAGAAGAAAATGATTAACCCGATGACGCTTGACGGCGTGAAAACTTTTTGCGAACTGTTTTCAAAGGTCGCTTCGCGCATGCTTTCAAGCAAGCCTTCCTGCTGTTTTTCTTCATCTTCGCTATCCGAATGAAAGACAATCGCCATCGTCGACACGAAAACTTCGCGGGCTGCAAATGCGGAAACCAATCCGACACCAACGCGCCAATCCACACCCATCGGTTTCAGCGCGGGTTCCATCGTCTGCCCGATTTGTGCTGCAAAAGAGTGGTCGAGGTCGCTTGGTGAAATGATAGGTGCAGGCTTGCCATCTTCTCTTGGAGGTTGATGCGAACCGAGTCCGAAATTTGAAAGTATCCACAAAATCGCAGAGATAATGACAATTGGCATTCCGGCTTTTTTCAGATAGGCAGAAGAACGCGACCAGGTGATTTTCAGCGTCGGTTTAAGTAGCGGTTTGCGATAGAGCGGCAATTCCATTGCGAGCATCGAAGCCGTTTGTTTGCGAACCAAAAACTTGCTCACCAGCCCTGCGGTCACTGCTCCTGCCAGTAAGCTCGAAACATAAATCGCCGCAAGCGCAAGTCCCGCTTTGCCTGCGCCGCCCGGCAGCAACGCCGCCAGCAAAAGCGCATAAACCGGAAGCCGCGCGCTGCAACTCATCAGTGGAATAATCCAGATGGTCAGGAAGCGTTCGCGTTTTGAGGGAATGGTTCGCGCCGCAAGCACAGCCGGAATGGCGCAGGCAAATCCCGACAGCATCGGCACGAATGAACGACCGTGCAAGCCAAGCGCCGAAAGCGGGCGATCAACCAGTGCTGCGCCGCGCGACAGATACCCGGAATCTTCAAGCAAAGTCATCAGGAAAAACAGAATGATAATTTGCGGAAAGAAAACCGCTACCGCGCCGACCCCGCCGATGATGCCTTCGGCAATAAAGCGCGAAAAAATTCCTGCGGGCAAAATCGTCAAAACCAACTGTCCGGCTAAGGCAAACAACCATTCAGTCAAATCCATAAACGGCTGCGCCGCCCAGAAAATTGAGGCGAAAAGCGTACCCAGAATGATAAAGAAAATCGGAAAGCCAAAATAACGATGCAGAACAAAACGGTCGATGCGATTGGTAATTGAGTTATTTGCAACTTTAAGTTGTTTGCTTCTTTTAATGGCACCGCTTTCGTCTAATAACGTGCGGATTTGCTGATAGGCTACCACCGGCTCATTGGGAAGCTCTGCCAGAGCGAATTGTTGGCTCGCAGGGTTAGCGATGGCGCGACGCAGTTCAGCAATTAATTCTTCAACGCCCCACGAGGTGCGTCCATCAATCGGAATGACCGGGATACCCAAAGCTTCTTCTAACTTCCTGGCATTGATTGAAAGCCCCGCATCCGCGAGCAAATCCATCATCGAAAGAGCGATGACCAGAGGTTTGCCAAGTTTTGCGGCAAAGGCTGCGAATTTCAAATTGCGCTCTAATTGAGTCGCATCGACTAAAACAATTAACCCGTCGGGATGAATGGACGAATGCCGACCTTCGAGTACGCTACAGGAGAGTTCTTCTTCGGGCGAAGGCGCAACCGTGCTATGAACCCCGGGCAAATCGACAATAGTAATTTCATCGCCAAAGGTGGAAAGGGTTTTGCCTTTTGAGAGGGTGACGGTGACGCCAGCGTAGTTGGCTGTATGAAATCCGCCGCCAGTCAGTGCATTCATTAACGCGGTTTTGCCGACATTGGGAACCCCCGCGAGGCAGACGGTTAGCAGGCGGTCTTCGGAAATTGATGGCGGGGGTGCCGCTTTCGCGGGTTTTGAGTTAATCGTTTGAGAGGTTAAATCGCCAAGATGGGTTTTCACTACTGCACGCTAATCCAGGCAGCTTCGCGTCGTCTGAGCGCCAGTCGCATACCGCGTACTTCAACCACCAGCGGGTCGCCAAACGGCACCGATTGCACAACGGCTAACTCTTCGCCCGGTGTGATGCCTAAATCCAACAGCCGCCGACATTCAGTTTCGGGACCATCCAGACTCTTGATGCGACAAAACAGGTTATAGGGCACTTCCAGCAAATTCATACAAAACCTCTCAAATTATGAGTGCAAATTGAAAGTCATTTTCAAATTAATCATTGGAAGAATAGAAGGAAAGTAAGGATGTGTCAACAGAAAAATTTATTCCCGAGAATTAAAAACGGGGGCGTTGAATGCCGAGTTTTTTCATGCGACTGCGCAAAGTGTTGGGGTGCAGGTTGAGAATTTTCGCGGCACCGCGTTCGCCTTCAATCACCCACCCGACCTGCTCAAGCACCGTGAGAATGTGTTGACGTTCAACTTCATTTAGTGAAACGGTCGAAGATTTCACCTGCGGCATCGGTTGGGATGGCAAAGAGGATTGAGCAGTTACTACTGCGGATTGAACCTGTTGTGCAGGCGTTTCTTTAAGCGCGGTTGTCGAAGCCGCCATCGGCAACATGCCTTTTTCAAGATTGAGAATCGCGCTTTGCGAAACCACTACACCGCGTTCCAGAATGTTTTGCAGTTCGCGGATGTTACCGGGCCAGGAATAATCCATCAGCATCTGCATGGTTTCAGGCGCGATAGCGTTTATTCGCTTATTGAATTTTCTAGCAAACCGTGACAGGAAAAACATTGCCAGTTGCGGAACATCCGCAATGCGTTCGCGCAAAGCGGGTAAACGCATCGGAAAGACATTCAAGCGATAATACAAATCAGCGCGAAAACGACCGGCATGCACTTCATCTTCCATACTGCGATTCGTAGCCGCAATGACCCGCACATTAACCTTCACTGTGCGATTGCTGCCCACGGGTTCAAACTCGCCTTCCTGCAAGACGCGCAACAGTTTGACCTGAGTTTCTAACGGTAATTCACCAACTTCATCGAGAAAAATCGTGCCGCCGTCTGCGAGTTCAAACCTGCCGATGCGTTTATCAACCGCGCCGGTGAATGCGCCCTTGGTGTGTCCGAAAAGTTCGCTTTCCACCAGCCCGGCGGAAATTGCGCCGCAATTGACTTTTACCAGCGGGCGATTTTTTCGTTCGCTTAAATTGTGAATGGCGCGGGCAAAAAGCTCTTTGCCGGTTCCGGTTTCACCCAGAATCAACACCGTTGAATCGGTCGGGGCAACCTGCTCGACTTTATTGAGCACCGCCATCAGTGTTGGATGGTTACCAATGATTTCTTCAAAGTTATGTTCTTTGGTGATCTCTTCCTGCAGGTAAATGTTTTCTTCCTGCAAACGATTTTTTAAACGCTCGACCTCTTCCAGAGCTTTGCGTAATTCCTGTTCGGCTTTCTGACGTTCAAGTTCGGCAGCCGCCCGCGCCGCAAAAATTTTCAAAACATCCAGACCGCGCGGTTCATTCATCGGCTGGTCATCAAGTACCGCGAGATGCCCGATGAATTCGCCCGCCGAATTATACAGCGGCAACCCGATATAACTTTGCGCACCCAAATCAGCCAGTGCGGTTTCAAGCGGAAAAAGCTTTTGTACCTCTGTGGCATAAAAACTCTCTTCGCCTTGATAAACTTTTTCGCAGGTGGTGTTGCGCACATCGTATTCAAAATTTTCCGCAAACGCTTTGCCGTTCCAAAACGCCAGGGTTCGCGCGCGGGTTTTTTGCAGGTCGGCACATTCCGTCACCAGAGCGTATTTGACCGGAATAGCTTGCGCCAGATGTTGCACCATCGAATAAAAGAAATCTTTGCCGGTAACCGAGGCAGTGCCCTCGACGATTTCTTTTAAGGTGATTTCAGCGCGTTTATAAGGCGTGATGTCGCGCGAAACCGCAAGGATTTTTTCCGGTTTGCCCGTAGAATCAAAAATCGGATTGACGATGACATCCCACCATTTCGGATTGCCAGCCAGCGTCGGGCAAAAACCGACAAAGCGGGCGAGTTGACCGCGCCGCGCCGATTCAACCGCACGGACAGCCGTTTGATGATAGTCGCCTTCCCAGAAATTTACCCACAAACTGTATTGCAGCGGCGCAAAATCACAAATTTCCAGAACCGTCATCCCGCCTGCATTCATCGTCAGCAAACGCCCCTCGAGGTCTAAAACTTTTATACAATCCTGACTGCCTTCGATTAAACGTGATTTGAATTCTTCGCTCTCGCGTAAAGCCTCTTCGGTTTTTCGGCGTATTTCAACTTCAGCCTGCAATGTCGCATAGGCTTTGCGAAGGTCATCAAGCGAATCGAACGTCTGAGATTCCGGCATTGATGCGACAACACGATTATTTTGAAGGGGATGGTTTCCCATAGAGCGCCTCGGAAAAACACGTAAATATTAACAGCAAATTTTTAAGCCGGAAAAATTTTTATATTCATCAAACCGGAGTATTATCGCGCAACTGTATTCGCCTCGCATACTGCGCTATCGCTTTTTTGCTGTGGCAAACCATTCATTAAAGCAAAAACCAGAACGGCTAAAACGACTTCTGCAAGCACCGCGAACAATAAAACCCGCGCGCCAAGCTTTTCAAATAATTGCCCGACAAGCCAGGGTAAAATCATCGCGCCGAGGCTTGCCCCAACCAGAAAAAAGCCGGTGACCTGTCCGCTGATTTTCATGCGATTTTCGGCAAGCGCAAAAACCGAGGGAAAGATTGAAGCCATCGAAAGCCCAAGACCGATAGTTGCAATCAGCACCGCAGCAAATACGCCTGACCACACCAGAGCAATGAAGATGCTGATTAAACAACCTGCCAAATCTGCAAGCAAAATCAGGTGTGGCTTTACACGCGCGGCAATCGGAACCGCCAGCAACCTGCCAACTGTAAGCGCCCCCCAAAAAAGCGATGTTAAATAAGCAGCAACCGTTTCATTGCTCAAATTCATTTGCAAAACGAAACTATAAATCCAACTTCCGAAACTCACTTCCGCGCCAACATATAGACATAGAAAAAGCGCAATTAATAAAACCAGACGGTAATTGACCGGTTCTCCCCTTTGTTTGTGCGCGTGTGATCGAATCGGCGGACTGGCTGCACTGATTAACAAAACCGCCGCCGGTAAAACCAGTAAACCCAACGTCCAGTAGGGAACCGCAAGGTCATCTTTTATGGTGAGCGTTTGCGCGATGATGATAGGTGAAAGAAATGCGCCAACGCCGTAGAAAAAATGTAGCCCGTTCAAAAATGGCGCAACCCGCGAGCCATGCACCCAGACAATCAAAGTATTGGCTCCGGTATCAACCAAGCCTTCTGCTGCGCCTAAAAAAAGGATAACCGCAATCAACGCCCAGAGCGTGGGCATCAAGGGCACCAAAACCATGCTTGCTGCCATCGCCAACACCGCAAGCGCCATCAACCGGTGTCCGCGCAAGCGGTCATACCATTTGCCGCCGCGAAACGAAACCAGTAAAAAACCGAGCGAATGAAAGAATAAAACATTGCTGATGGCGCTTAAATCGGTATGCAGATGGCTTGCCAGTTTTGGCAAGGTTGGACCGATTGCGGCGGTGGTAAAGCCAAGCGTAATAAAAGCCACAAAATAAGCGCCGGTTTGCAAGGCTTTCAATTTGGTCGGGGGGATTGACATCGCCGCAATTGTCGCAGATGAATTCATAATCTGTCTTGCTCAAGCTGAGATTGTCGAAAACAGAAAGCGATAAAGACCTGGTTCAATGGTTATAAATATCTGTGAGACGAGCGCATTCATCAACCGGCGGTTCTACTTTTGTAACCTTGTCGTTGGTGCGTTCGCGAATCACATAAAGGCCGCGTTCAAGACGCAGCGCGCGATTATCGAAATGGCGCGGATTGGCATCAAAAATTTCTTCATGCAAGCCGTCTACGGTTACTGGAAAATCATCAACTCTCATCGTTTATACCTCTTTGTCGGATTGCAAACAGTGCGCGGACGGAAAAACCTTTGCGTCAAGATGCAAAAAATCCGCGTCACTGTCTGTTATTTAAATGCCGTCAGGTTGGAATATTATTCCAGAAGAGGAGAAGCGCGATATTTTCTAACGAATCATAACCCCATATTCAGATTTTGGTAAGTCTTTCGTAGCCCCTGACCCATAAAAATTGTAGAAACCCGTTTCACCAGACTTTGAAAACATTGCGTGAAACTTCTGCCGCGTGAAAGAAACCGGCAATGATAAACGACAGCACTAAAAATTTGCCGCCAATCAAGCCTTCGACAAGTGCCTTGCGGGTGATGAACCAGACGACAGGCGGATAGAAAATCAACGCCGTGAACACGCCCGGACAATAGCTGCGCGTGAAAAGCGTCGCGCCCACATGAAAAAAACTATTGAAAAACATTGCCGGCAGAAACATCACCGTAAAAAATATGAAGATTAAAATTTTATTCGGAAAGAATTGCAAAAGCATTGCCGCCAGAAAAGCCGTCACAATCCCTAAAGCATGAATGATGAGATATTCTCGAAAAGTATATTTTTCGGAAGCGTGCTGATTCGCCCACGCAGTGAAGCGGGGCAGTTCTTCCGCCACATGCAACATAAAAGCACAGGGAAAGAACCACACCGCTTCACGAAAACCGAGACTTGAAAAAAACTGCGCGAGCACTCCGATATTCATAACCACACATCAACGACTGGCAACCGTCGCTTTGATTTCCGGTTGATAAACCACAACCGAAGGGCGCGGCGACGCTTTCAAAGCGCGTGAAGCCGTGGTCATCGGACGAACCCCTGCGATGCCGAGTCGCATTCTGTAAAGACCGCTTCGCGCGCACAGATACAGGGTTTTGCCATCGTCGCCCCAGGCGAAATTGTGCGCATGTTTCGGCGCGATGATGGTGCCGAGGTGTTTGCCTTCGGGCGAAATCACCCATAGACCGCCGGGACCTGAAACGTAGAGATTGCCTTTCACATCTACCTTGATGCCATCAATGCCGTCTTCGCCTGCGGCATCGGTCATATCAAAAAAGAGCTTGCCATTTTTGAGCGTGCCATCCGCCTGTACTTCGTAACGCTGTATGACTTTGCCTTTAAATCCCAACTCGTTTACCGGTTCATCGTCAGGACGACGCGGTTGCACTAAACTCTGCGGCCAGTTGCCAACATAGAGATATTTTTCATCCGGCGAAAAGGCGATGCCGTTTGGTCCCGACAACTCACGACTCACAAGTTGCAGCTTGCCTTTGTAAATCGAATAGACCCCACTGTAGCGCAACTCCTTGCGCGGGTCGTTGAAGAATTTCGGGAAACCAAACGGCGGGTCGGTAAAAAATAAGGTTCCGTCCGAGCGATAGATTAAATCATTCGGGCTGTTCAAACGCTTGCCGTTGAAACTGTCGGCAAGCACGGTTTCGCTGCCATCTTTTTCCCTACGCACTACGCGATGATTGCCATGCTGGTTGATGGTAAGTCGTCCTTCGGGATCGAGCGTGAGTCCATTGGAGCCGGGTTGACCGTATTCGGCAATGTCTGCGCCGCTATAACCGCTCGGCGTTTTAAATACCTCGAGCTTTCCGGCGTTCATTCCATCGGGGGCGTATTTGTAAATGATGTTGCTGTTCGGGTCGCTGAACAGTAACCCATCACCCGTCCACACCGGACCTTCAGTGAATTTGAAACCTTCCGCGAGTTTAAAAATTTTCGGATTCGCGCCAACGATTTCATCGATTGCCGGGTCCAGGCGTTTCACTTCAACATTGACTTCCTGCGGCGTGAGCGCGAGGGGTTCGGTTGCGCCTTGGTAAAATTCCAATTTCGCATAACGCAGCCAGATGAAGTTGGTCGGGGGATTCGATATGGGCCCGTTGATGCCAAACACCGCAAGTTGAATTTTCTGACCGGGACGGAGGTTGCGCCCAACGATTAAACGATTGGCGGCGTTCCAACCGGCTACGACTGAGCCGCCCATCTGACCAAGCGCCCGCGTGAGTTCGCCATCCACCCAGATTTCCGCGTAATCATCAAGCGAAGTCTCGAATACAACGGTTGAACCGGTTGGGTCGAACCCGTCAATCCGTTCGGGAATGGTGATATTGATGCGATACCAGTTGAACCAGATGCGCCCGTTGCCGCGCCGTTTTTCAAGCGAAGTCGCAGGGATGACTTCCCACTTTGAATCATCGAAATCCGCGCCGCCGGCTTTCGGCGTGTAATCGTAAGTTTTTACCATAGCGCCGGTCGGTTGATTGTCCGCGCCTGCTGCTTTGAAATCCGTTTCAATAATTTTGGTGTCGCTGTAACGCCACTCGCCTTTAACCAACTTCGCGCCTGCATCGGTCGCGAGATTAATCATCGCTTCGGGTTTGCCGGTTGGCGCATTAGCCGAAGTCTGTGCCTTGACGACAGTAGTCGCAAGCATCAACGAGGCAATTAAAACTTTGAGCAATTTCATTAGGGTTTCTCCTTTGTGACCTTTCTAATGCAGGTTTCGCTTCCTGAAAAAATAGTTCTGCGTTCGGTTTCTCTGCGCCGCCTTTGCGACCTCTGCGCCTCTGCGGTGAAAAGGCTCTGGTTCAACGAACATTGAGGATTATCCAATCGGATTGAAATGAACGGTTTCGCATTCACAACAATCCGTCTAAGGGCTTAGCTATTGAATCCGGTAAGCTTTCAAGTCCCTCTAATCAATGCTCTTTAACCGCAGAGGCGCAGAGAACACAGAGGCGGCGCAGAGAAGAGTTGCCGCTGGGTTTAATTTACAAAATCACCAGACGGTATGCTCAATTTATCGCGCTTTGACGACGTAATAGAGGACGGGTCCTTTAATCGCTTTGAACCAGTGCGGCGTGCCTGCGGGAACGATGATGACATCGCCTTTGGAAATTTGACGTGTGTCACCGCCCTGAATCTCTTTGCCGCGAATTTCATCCTGAGCAATGGTTTTGGGTTCAATCACCGTGCCGCCGGTGACAAAGGTCGCTTCGCCTTCGAGCACATAAATGATGTCTGCGTCTTTCGTATGCAATTCGGCAATGCCGGGCGCTTCGCGGCGACTGGCGTGAACCATATATTTTTCATTGTTATTAAATAGCACAGCGCCTTTAGCAAATGCCGCCGACACTTTCTCTTTTTCAAAATAGGAAACCGAGGCGTTGACCATGCCGGTTTCGGGATTGGTGTCGAAAGCCTTGGCTCCGGCAACCGCGAGGTCTTCATCTTGTTGGGCTGAGGCTGCGCCGCTTACGCCAATAGCGCCGACGATTTGCCCGTCAATGACAATCGGCACGCCGCCCTGCAATGGGGTGAAAAACGAATCGGGCAAAGCGACCATCGCCGTGCGCCCGTTTTTGATGATGTCTTCAAAAGCTTTGGTCGGGCGTTTGAAAAGCGCGGCGGTGCGGGCTTTGCCGATAGAGATAGTCGCGCCGGCGGCGAAGGTCCCGTCCAATCGTTCAAGCGCCATCAAATTGCCGCCATCATCGACGACGGCAATCACCCCGCCGGGCGCGTTGAGGCGTTTGCCTTCAGTGACGGCTGCGGCAATGACGCGCTTTGCGCCATCTAAGGTGAGAGTTTTCTTTTCGGCGATTTGTGCTTGCGCGATGACCGATGACATCGCCAATAGCAGAATAACTGAAAATGACTTCATTAAATTTTTCATTTTTATTTTTCTCCTTCTGTACAAATACTCAGTGTTAATGGGTAAACAAACGGCACGTTTTTTGGTGCGCTGCATTTTGCGTTCAATGTTACTTCCACTCTCTTAATCACAGAAAATTTCAAGATTATTCCCGAAAACCGCCGGAGAAAATTAAGTAAATCAAGGCGCAAAAAAGCGTCGGGACTTTGTGAAATCCCGACGCTAAAAGTTGTGTCCAGGTTAAAGCAGTGATGAATTATTCGGCATTGATTACATCACTTCTTCAGGCGTAATTGTCACTTTGAACAATTCGCCATTCTTGCCATAGAACACAGACTTTTTCTCTTTATGAACTTTGCCGTTTTCATCCGTGCCGGTGTTTGCGCCTTTTTGACGCGGCGCTTGATTTGCGCCGACGCCCGGCTCTTCGTTCACTTCGGTTCCGGCATCATAGAGATTGAACATTCGCGTAATGTCGCCGCTCAAGGCTTTGCCATTGTTGAACAGATCAATGCCTGCGGGGGCATTGGCGTAAAACCAGTCATTGGATTGACCGAACATGGTGATGACCGAAAGGTGCATTCCCGGTTCGGCTTTGAAGGTGAATTCATAAGCGCCGCCCGGCAAAATCGGCGCGGGAGCGTTTGCGCCCACCGGCGTATTGAAAACCCCATGCGCCATTTTGTCATGATGCCCTTCGAGATATTCAATCAAGCCGGTCGGGTTGCCATCTTCGGCTTGCATCTCTAAACCGTTATAAGCTTTGTTACCTTCTTTGAACAGCCGCACTTCATTGCGATGCACGACCCACATGCCGGGCGACAACGCGAAAGGCCACTTGCCGCCGTCTTTGGCATTTTGACCATCTTTGTCGGAAACATTTTCAATGCGAACTTTGAAAGTTACTTCCTGTCCTTTGCGGACACTCACGGTTGCGCCTTCGGTAGTGACGACGCTGCCATCTTTCATCTTGAGCGTGTACCTGGTCTGGGCGCTTGCCTTGATGGATAAGAGACTGGTGCTGATCAGCGCGAGAAAGACAAAAAAGCCGACGAAAAGTTTGGTGGATTTGAAACTCATTTGTGTGATCTCCTTTGTTAATAAATTGTTTTTAATTTCAGGCGTTGTCGCCTTGCATTTGATCGCCGCAAAAAATGCAGCGATAACGGTTCTGGTGATGCAGCTTGGCGCATCCCCGATTGGGTTTGCCGTCAAACCGCAGATAAACTTCGGCTGCGAGTAGCATGCCGATGGGGGGAGCCAGGAAATAAATCCACAACGTTGTCCAGGTTTCGGCAAAAATTGCTGAAGCCAGGGTGCGCGCCGGATTCATGCTCATTCCTGAAAACGGGTCTTCAACGGTGATGTAAAGCGCCACCAGGAAGCCTACGAAAAGCCCCGTAAATCTGCCGAGTTTTTCACTGCCGGAAACTCTCAGCACTATGGAAATCAAAATAAAGGTGATAATTATTTCAGCAATGAAAGCAAAAATTTTGCCGTGAGTGCCGGGCACCGTCGCGACATAATTGACCGCCGGATGCGATAAAAATTTGCCAATCGCTAAAACCGAAATCAACACACCAATCGCGCCGCCGATAAATTGGGCGATGGCATAAAAAATGAAATCGGTGCCGGTGACTTTGCCGAGGCGATAAAACGTGAGCGTCGTCGCAGGATTCACATGCGCGCCCGATTGTTTTCCCCACGGCGAATAAATATTCAGAATCGCTGTGAGTCCCATCGCCGTGCCCATCAACATTCGACGAAGCGTGGCATCGGGAAGCGCTTGATGAACCGGCGAATGGGGATGCGCGAGCAGCGTTCCGAACAGGCACGCCGAAATCATAAATAGACAAAGCCCCCAGGCTTCCATCAGATATTCGGGTAAGTGTTTGCGCATCACCTGCGATTTGAGTTCGCGGGTTGGTGAATGCGCGACATCGGTAATCAAGTCGCCTTCTCTTGCGATCACCAGTTCGGATTGTTGATTTTCGATATTCATAAAACTTAACCTGTAACTCCCGTCAGGCGATTGGTCTGACGATTTCAAACACACGACTACCGACAAGCCGATTGCCTGTAAACCTCAATCCAAAACTATTGTGAATCTCAGGCGAGACTGAGCACCGAATTTAAGCCGCCGAAACTATCGGGTTCTTTCATCAAATTTGACGGGTCTTCAATCCAGCGATGGCGATTGACGACAAATTTATAACGGTACTCGCCGGGTGGTGGTGGCGCGATTGCCACTCGCCAGATGCCATCGGTTACTTTTTCAAAAACGGTTTGCGTCGGATTCCATTGATTAAAATCGCCAACGATGGCAACCTGTTCTGCGGCGTCATCGTGATAGGCAAAGACCAGTCGCCCTTCTTCAATGCGCGGCGAAAATAATTCATTATCATCCAGTATATGGGTTTCGATTTTCGCCTGTTCGACGGCGCGGCGCGCATTCAACATACCGAAACCTTGACGAATCACATCGGTATCGGGAATGCGGTCGGCGGTTGAAATCAAAATATTTTTCACTGCTGCGGGCGTCAACCTGGGATTTGCTTCAAGCATTTGCGCAACGACCGATGCAACAACGGGGGTGGCAAACGAAGTGCCGTCCACATGTTGATAATGGGTTGCCACGATTTTGCTGTCGCGCAAACACACTTCAACTAAAGCGCGAATGGTTTGCGGCGTGTGTTCGTAGAGCTTGCCCGGCAGTTCCGACCTTTCCCAGAGTTCGGTGGCAAAGCCGTGCAATACGCATTCCGGGTTGCAGGCGAGTTCAATCAAACTCTGCAATAAATAATCGGGCGCGGTTGCCAGATGCGACAACGCCTCCGCGCGTTTGTAAGCGTCGGTGTTGGGAAGAATCGGCGCGGCGACCCACATCGCAGGGGCGATGATTTCTGGTTTGACTAACCCATCAACCGTCGCGCCGAAATTTGAGCAATATAAATCGGGGCTGGAATTGTGCAATTCATTGTTGTCATCGTAACCGCCAACCGTGATGACCGAAGGCGCACTCGCCGGCGGAATCGGATGCGGGTCATTTGCGCAACCCGAATTCCCTGCGGCAACCACTAACACCAAACCGGCTCCCACAGCCAACTCTGCGGCTTGGTTCACGGCGCTTTCATTCAACGCAACATCCGCGTCACCGCCAAGCGACATACTCACGATGCGAATATTGTAGCGCTCCTGATTTTCGATGACCCAGCGCAAACCTTGAACGATTTGCTCGTCGGTGATTCTTCCCTGACGACTGACTTTCACTAAAACGACACCGGCATCACTTGCCAGTCCGCGATAAATGCCATCGGAAAGAAAACCATTGCCGCATGCCGCAACCGAGGTCTGAGTGCCGTGCCATTGCCACGCTTGCGCAGGGGCGTTGGTGTTTAAACTGGCTTGTGGATTGGTGACATCGTGATAGGCGATGATGCGATTCACTGGTTCAACCAAATCCGCGTGTGGATAAAACCCTGAATCGAGAATGGCGATGGTCACGCCTTTGCCGGTGTATTCGCCTGTTGCCTGCAAACGTTCAGGCGTCGGTATGACCGCATAGCGATTCGGCGTGTGCGCGTGTTCGTGTTGTGCTGGTTTGGCGACCATAGCCCTCCAAAAAATCAACTTTCGTGTACAACCCAATAATCCCGGATGAGTGATGAATTATTCCTGAGTGAAAAAATTATTGAAGGGGTTTATCGAGGATAATACGGAAAATCATCAGGCAGGTTAGTGAGGGTTGATACGGAAAGTCATGGCGTCCATCCGGCAGGTTGATTTCCCGGCGGGGAAATTCAATTAGCGGAAGAGAACGAGTG
This sequence comes from Acidobacteriota bacterium, assembly GCA_040754075.1. Taxonomy (NCBI): domain Bacteria; kingdom Pseudomonadati; phylum Acidobacteriota; species Acidobacteriota bacterium. Next base: position 9,761 of record JBFMDH010000006.1, on the reverse strand, counting down.
GCATTCCAGACAGCTTTGCAGCAAGCGGATTTTTCGGATGATAGTGATTCAAGTCGTGGTTGCCGCAACCAGGCGCTTCGCATCTTTTTCAACCAGAAACCAGACCGCTAAAGCCATCAACCCGGCGGCAATAATATAGACGATGCCGTTTGAAGCAATCGAATAACTCAATCCCCAACGGGTTGATGCAAAACCAATGGCAATCGGCGCAATCGCGCCGCCGCCCCACCCGACGGCAATCATGATTCCGGCGGCAGTGGCGCGTGAACGCGGGCGCACCACATCGTAAAGCGAGGCAAAGATGTTCGCGTCATAGATGCCTTTGAAAAATCCAAACCCGGTCATGCCTAAAATCAGAAGCGGAATTGAAAACGTCCAGCCGGTGAGAAAAATAAACGGCGCGCCGCAAACCAAGCCAATCATCTGCGCCGCCATGCGTCCGCTGGCTTTACGTTTGGCTAAGTAATCGGCAAGCGCCCCGCCTGTGAGTACGCCAAGCACGCTGGCGATTTGAATGAACGCCGTTCCCGTGAGTCCCGCCATCGCCAGATTCATTGCAAATTTCTCTTTTAAAAACGACGGCATCCAGGTCAAAAAAACCATCGCGACAAAATTTGCCCCGAAAAACACCAGCATTAACGCGACCGCCGTTGGCGTGCGTAAAAGTTCCGGCAACACTTCACCCACCGGCAAAGGTTTTTCTTCGGGTGTTGAAGTTGCGCCCGACAATTCATTTTCGCCGCGTGCGGGTTCGCGAATGAACTTCATCAACACCATCGCCAATAAAATTCCGAGCGCGCCGAAAATATAAAACCCCAGTCGCCAGCCGTAATATTCCGCCATAAATCCGGCGAATGCGCCGCCGCCGATGGTTCCCGCATAGACGCTTGATTGATGCAAAGACATTGCCCGCGAACGTGTCTCTTTACTGTGATAATCGCTGATTAAAGACATCGAAGCGGGAAAGTAAAAGGCTTCGCCGAAGCCTTCAGCGGCGCGAAAAAAGACGAGATGCCAGAAAGCTGTCGAGATGCCGGTCAGTCCCGTGACCAGACTCCAGAAAGCCAATCCCACAAGAATCAAATTTTTGCGACGAAAGCGATCTCCAATTAATCCCGCGACCGGCGCAAACGCCGCATAGACCCACATAAACGAAGACCCGATAATCCCTTGTTGGGCTTTCGATAAACCCATCTCCTGTTCAAGCAGGGGAAAAACCGAAAAGATTGCCTGCCGGTCAGCGTAGTTGAAAAAACAGACGAACCAGAGCATGAAAACAATGAGCCATTTATATTTCATAAGTCTTGTGAGTCCAGCGAGTCTTACCAGCCTGACGAGTCTTGCCAGTCGTGATTATCGAATCGTTAAAAAAAATTGTTGATGAACTGTTGATGATACGAATTGCCTTTAAGCGTTTTTCGCTTGCCACTTTTCCCAGAGCCAGAAACCGAAAGTCGGCGCGTAAACCGCCAGCCCAAGCCAGATTGGAACACCCGGATAGAAAAGCGGCGTAAACCAGAGGCAGTAAAGTAACACACTCGCGCCGGTCAGATATAGCCAACTCACACGCGGCGCAAAACAGAGAAACGGCAAAATCCACGCATAATACCAGGCATAACGCGGCGTCACTAAAAAAAAGTAAAGCCCGATTAAACTCACTGCGGCGCGCACGACATCCATTACATCGCGCTTATTGGTGAGCGCAATTTTTATTACTAACCAAATGAGCAATGCCGCTGCAATGATTAAAAAAATGGCGGTTGGTAAAGGCATGATTTTTCTTACGAGTACGAGTAGAAAATAACGTGAGCCATTGCCGATGAAGCCTTCTTCGCTGGCTTCGTTCGATAGCGAACCGAAAGCTTTGACGCCGACATTCAAATAAGGCAGATAGACCAGAATAACCGTGACCACAAACGCCGTGAGCATTTTCAGGTTGGCTTTATTCAATAGCGCGACGTTCAGTTTTTTTATCAGGGAAGCTTTCGCCAACGGTATCGTTGAAGATGAAAATTGCGCATAGAAAAACGCCGGTAACAGTAACGCCGGATAAAATTTGACCATTGTGGCAAGCGCGATGGCGATGCCGGTGAGCGCGGGTTTTTGATAACTCCACGCCAGCATTGCCAGTGCGAGAAAAACAATAAAACCCGAATCAATATGCCCGGTGTGAGCGCCTTCATAAATCAACAACGGATGCCACGCAAAAATGATTGCCAGTACCGGCGAAAGCTTGGCGCGCATCAGCGTCAACATTAAAGCTAAAATTGCCAGCAAATCGAAAATCGCCATCAGGGTTTTAAACCCCGTAACGTTTGACGCCTCGATTTTATAAGCCGCAAAAAAAATCATTTGAGCGACGGGCGGATACGGCGTGCGCACAAAATCGCTGCGATTGATAAAGGGGTAAATTTTATCGTCGCGCAAGGCAGCGAGTTCCGGCGCAGATGGCGCGTAAAGATAAGGATTGATACCTGCGGCTTGCACTCGTCCATCCCAGACATAGCGATAAACGTCGGTCGAGAGATAAGGTTTTTGCGCGACCAGGTCGAAACGAAACATCGCCGCGAAAATCAACACGATGCTGGCGAGTAACAAATTCAGGTTGCGGGTTGTCGGTGTGAGTTTTCGCGTGGCGAAAAAACAGGCAAGCAAATAAATCGCCAGTTGCCCGATGAACAGCGCCGTGTAACCCGATATACCTTGAATGAAGCGGTGTAAATCTCGCGCCCAGTGGTAGAGCGAGAAACTTCCTGCGCCGATGAGGGTGAGTGTGATGGCTAAAACGATGGGTGAAAATGTGCGCCGCGAGGTGGTGATTTGTTGCTGGCTTGAAGTCAGTGTTTGTGCCATTTACCTTGCGGTTCAGTCTTTCAGATTGATTTCAAGGTTGCAACCCCTGGGTTCGACGGCTGGCGATTTGATAAAGCTTCAAAACCGCCTCTTCATCCGGGAGTTCAATTTGCAACGTCGCATGAGTGATGCCGAATTCCGAATGCAATTTATTTTGCAAGGCTTCAAGGGTGGCTTTGTACTGAGCCGAGGCATCGATGCAAACGTGCGCCGAGAGCGCGTCTTTGCCGGAACTGATGGTCCAGATGTGCAGGTCGTGAACATCCGTGACGCCTTGAACTTCGTGCAAGGTATCAATCACCGAGCGCACATCAATATGCGGCGGGGTGCCTTCAAGCAAAATGTTGACCGACTCTTTGATGAGTTGCCAGGCGCTGAAAATAATCAATAGGCACATCAGCACGCTGATAATCGGGTCAGCGATTTTCCAATCAAGCAGCCAGATTAAAACGCCTGCAACGATAGCGCCGATGGAACCGAGCGCGTCGCCTATGACATGTAAAAATGCGCCGTGCATATTGAGATTTGTCGATGATGCCGAATGCAAAAGCCAGGCGCTTACGGCATTCACGCCAAGCCCGCCGATGGCAATCAGCATCGCTTGAAAGCCCGCGACCGATTCGGGGTGTTTAATGCGCTGCAACGCTTCGTAAAAAATCAACAGGGAAATCACCACCAGCGCCACGCCGTTGGCGAGCGCCGCGAGAATTTCCAGACGATAGTAGCCATAAGTTTTTCTGACATTCACCGGGCGCGAAGCAAACCACATGGCAAATAATGCAAGCATCAAAGCCGCGACATCCGTAAACATGTGCCCGGCGTCCGAAAGCAAAGCGAGCGAATTCGAGAGCCACCCGCCAATCGCTTCGGCAAGCATATAGACGAGCGTCAAAGCGAGCACAAAACTCAGTCTGCGCCGATTGCTGCCTGGCGTGTGCGCGTGATGATGTTCGTCGTGGTCGTGTTGATGCATGGCAAATTTTTAAAGCGCCTGAGCGACCGCGTTGCAATCCGGTTACACGGATGCGCAAACGCCGAATTTATGATTGCGGCAAGCGCGTCGATTGCCAGGCGACCATCTGCCAGCGTCCGTCTTTTTTCACATAGACAGTGGTGAAGCGGATTTTTAAGGCAATGGATTGTCCGGCATTGACGACCCGAATATCGCTCGTGCCGCGCATCACTGCCGTATTGCCATAAACGTTCACCGTTACATCGCTGTGGTTCATGGATTCATAGCGAATGGAACCGGTTTTCACTGAGTTTAAAAAATCAGCCTTTGATTCGACGCGGGCGTTTGAATGTGTATAAACCAGATCGTCGGAAAACATCTGTTCGAGTTTTGTCGTATCGCCTTTGGTCACCGCATCGACGCGCGCTTGTTCCAGTTTCAGGATTTCCTTCTCAACCTTGTTTGAGGTTTGTCTGCTTGTGATTCGAGCAGAAGCGGAACTCGCAACTAACATGATGAACGCAATGATTAACAATGTCCGTTTCATATTGGTTAATCCTCAAAGTAAAGAATAGATGGTGATGGCGGGTTTGTCAGTACCGCAGGCTAACGTGGGCGGTACTGACAAAACATGATTATTTCACGCCGAGCAATTCAATCTCGAAAATCAACGTGGCGTTTGGCGGAATCACCCCGTTGCCTGCGCCACGCGCGCCGTAACCGAGATAGGCGGGGATGATGAGTCGACGTTTGCCGCCGACCTTCATACTCATCACGCCCTCGTCCCAACCTTTAATCACGCGACCGACGCCGATGGGTGTGTTAAACGGTTGTCCACGGTCAACCGAACTGTCGAATTTTTTGCCGTCTTCAAGCGTCCCTGTGTAATGCACGGTGACGGTTTGTCCGAGGCGCGGACTCGCGCCGTTGCCTTCGACCAGGTCGATATATTTGAGTCCCGATGGTGTAGTGATTTCCGTCGTGCCATCCGATTTTTTAACTTTTACCAATCCGACTTCATTTGATGCGGTCAGTTGCGAACTCACGGCGAGCCAGCGTCCGTTGCGTCTGGCAAACACATCCGTGAAGCGATATGCGCCGGTGATGCTTTGCCCGTTATAACTGCCCTTGACGACTTCGCCGCCATTGACCACAGCAGTGGTGCCATAGACGCGCACCTTAAATTCGCTGAACTCGATAGATTCAAATTTGAACGCGCCGGATTTTATATCTTCAAGGGTTCCGGCTTTGTCTGTGGTTTTGCCATCCGGGTCAATGATGAAATAGTCATCGGCAAGAATTAAATTCAACGCCTTCACATCGCGCTCAATCATCGCTTTCACCCAATCTTCTTCGAGCTTTTTAAATTGCGCTTGTCCGCCGGTGGTCGCGGCTTTCACAGGTTTTGCGCCGGCGCTCTTTTTTTGCGCGAAAGCCACAGTTGTTAAAGCGATAGTGAGAATGAGAAGCAAAGAGAGTCGTTTCATGAAGTTTCCTTAATCGAGAGGCTTGGTTAATAGCCCGCCCACCAAACAAGAGGCAACCGGTAAATCCGAAAATGCCCGCGCTCAGGTTTGGGCTATGGATTACTTTGCGTTGACCACTTGAGAGGCGACGCCGCCGATGTGCAGCAACCGGTGATTGGAAAAACCAATATCGGCGGCTTTGTATAAATCATCAATCAAACTGTGTCCGTATCGCGCCAGCAGATAAAAAATATTCAACTCGCGCTCCTGGTAATTTTTATTCGGCATCAGGGTTGTGTAAGCGCGTTCGACCTGACGGAAAGTGGTTTCCTCGCGACGCGCGCTCGCGTGAATGAAGCGCGTTCTGAGATGTTCGATTTGATAGAGAATTTTTTCCCGCGATTTTTTCAACGAATCAGCAAGCGAGGCATCGGCTTTGGCAAGCGCAACTTCGAGTTTATTCAACTGCTCATTGCAGAGTTTTTCGGTCTCTTCAAAAAGTTGCGTGGTGCTGCGATCCAGGCTGTTTTCAACGACCTTGGTGATGGCTACGTGCAGGCTCTCGAAAAAATCGCTCAGATGCAGGTTGTATTTCTCCATCGTTTTGTGGTGACGACCTTCGATGATGGTGAAACTGGCGCGCGGCAACACACACGGCAGCGGTCTTTCCAGCACTTCGTAAACCGCGCGCAGTTGCGCGAAGTAAGCAAGCTCGGCGGGTCCGCCGATGTATGCAGCGGTCGGCAACAGATAATCCTGCACAATGGGTCTAAGGGTCACATTCGGGCTGAAACAATTCGGGCAATGCGCGGCAAGTTGCGCCAGTTCATCCTGAGCGAAAGATTTTTCCGAACCCTTCACATAAAAACGCCCATCGTGATGAGACATGGCGACGCGACGACCGTCATCGAGGATGAACAGCGGAACCATCTCTTCGGAAACATTGACTTGTGCATGATAGCCTGCGGCGACGAGCGCGTGGCTGCGTTCTACAAGCGCGTGGGCAATCTCCGAAGTTTTTTCAATGGCTTTGGCATAAAGCGGCGCTGCGATTTGTTTCAATCCTTCATCAGCCGGGTCGAGCAAAACGACGCCATATTCTTTAAAGAGGTGCGCCATCAGCTTTGAAAAAGCGACGGCAAAACCTGTGCCTTCCGCGTAACTTTCTCTGAGCATCTGTTCGATTTCCGGCAAAAATTCCGAGGGCGGCAGAAAAGATAAAAATTCATCAATGCTTTTATTGATGTTGGCGTCGAGGGTGATTTTGCCAACCGGGATTTCGTGCGGCAGATTTTCGGGTTCGTACTGAATGGTTTGCAAATGCCCCTCGGTATCAATGGTGCGCGCCCATTTCACCTCTTCAAAATCATGGTCTTCGCTGGCAATCCAGAAAACCGGCACCGCCTCGACACCCTGTTCGCGCAAACAGGCTGCGAGTTTGACGACCGTCAAGGCTTTGTGAATGGTGTAAAGCGGCCCGGTGAAAAGCCCCGCCTGTTGCCCCGTGATGATGGCAACCGAGTCGGGATTGCGAAGCATTTCAATGTGTTTGAAGGTCAGTTCCGATGAGCCTGCCAGTTTGTTGATGCGAGTCAGGGCATCGGCTAAACGAGCGCGGTCATAATCGAGTTTGCCGACCCGCCGCGCGTGTTCGGCGAGCGGCGAAATTTCTCTGCCAAAATCTGTGTAAAACTCTGAAACTTTTTCATAGTCATACAAAAAATCTTTAAAGAGTTTTGAGGTGCGTGGAATTTCCGTAAAGCGCAAGGCATCCTGTTGTCGGTTAGCAGCAGATTCGAGATTTTTACAATCGGGGTCATTTTTCAAAGCGTCCATTAAAAATCCTTTTGTTTTAGTGTGTGCCGGGTTTACGACTTTTTCTCAACCTGAATTTGATTAAATGTTGTGTTTGTTTTTTCACATCTTTATATTTCTCATCGTCCTCTGCGCTTACTTTGATGTGCTCTGCGAGAGGAACCACAGAAGGTTTCGCAAAGGTCGCAGCATCATCAACATTCATTTCAAAATCAGCGTATCTAGAACTTTTTAATTTCTTTCTTCTTCAATTTATTCCAGACCAGGGAACAACCCTGATTCCCGCAAGATTGATTTTAGCTTATGGCTTTCGGTTTCGCTCACCGCAAGAAGCGGCGCGCAAGGCAGTCCGCCGTGATAGCCCAAAATTTGCAGCGCGGTTTTGAGTCCTGCAACCCCGAGTCCTGCGGTGACGATTTGCGAAACCGGCGCGAGGCGTTTTTGTAATTCTCTGGCGCGCTCATGATTTCCCGCCTCGACGGCTAAAAACAAATCTACGCAGGCTTGCGGGGCAATGTTCGCGACCGCCAGCACTGCGCCCTTTGCGCCCATTGCCAGCGCCGGATAGAGAATACTGCCATTGCCGACAAAGACCGCGAAATCATCAGGCACCAGACGCAGAGTTTCAATCATCGCCATCATATTGCCTGAACTGTCTTTCAAACCGATGATGTTTTGATGTGCGGTAAGCGAGGCAATGGTTTTGGCTTCAATAACCACACCGGTATTTTGCGGCACGTTATAAATCAACACCGGAAGCGGCGAGGCGTCGGCAACCGAAGTGAAAAAATTCGCCAGCACCGGTTGGGTCATCGCGCCTTTGTAAAAATAGGGCGTCACCACCAGCGCCGCATCCGCGCCCGCGTCCTGAGCGGCGTGAATGGCTTCCAAAGCAGCGCGGGTTGAAAATTCGTTGATGCCTGCAAGGATAGTGTGATGCGCGGTGGCGGCGCGTTTTACGGTAGCGATGACCTCGCGGCGTTCTTTTGAGGAGAGATGAACGGCTTCGCCGTTTGAACCTAAAGCGAGATAACCGGCAAGCCCGGTTTCGTTATAACGCGAAACATTTTTGGCGAGACTGGCTAAATCGAGATTGCCCGCCCCGTCAAAAGGCGTTGCCAGCGGGGGCATAATTCCTGTGAGTTGTAACATGAAGCGTCCGACCTTTCAGCAACCAAAATATATCTGGATTATACGGGCGGCAATAGGGCAACGCAATGTGAGAGACTTTATGAGCTGAAACTCGCCCTTGCTCAAAGCGGTTTATGAATGTGATTGGCAACAAACTGCAATTCTCTAATGCGAAAATGCACAACTTCAAAATTTGAAACACAAAGCGGCTTGGAGAACTCTCGTGGGGGGCGTTCAAGGTCGCGTTGAATGATAGCTTGAGGAGTGGTGAGACTGTTTGAGTCGGGCGCTTCTCAGGGTCAGGCAGTGGTCGCCATCAAGGTGATGAGGCTGCAAACCAACGGCAACCGGTTATCCGCGGATAACCTTTGTCTTTGATGGAAACCGAAATTCTTTTGATGAATACTGAATAACCCTGAGGCGCTTCCAAAGTAATTTTCAAAGCCCATTGATTTGTACCTGGCTTTCAGGCAAAGCCAGGTACAAATCAATGGGTTTATCTATCCGCGCTTGCCGAGCGTATAAGTTTCAGCGATAAGAAGCGCGTGTTGGTTCGGAAATCGCGCAAAGCACATCGGCGATAGCCCGACGTTCGCCCTGTCCCGGATAATTCCCAGCGTGTTGGACTATATCACTCTGACTGACAATCCCGATGAGCCGGTCACGGTCATCCACAACTGGAATGCGCCTGACCTGATGCTGAGACATGGTATGCAAACAGCCTTCAAGCGAGTCATTGGCATGACAGGCAAACGCTTCATCGGTCATACAATCTTCAACAGAGGTTTGCCTTGGGTTCATCCCACGCGCCACCAGCCGCATGGTGATGTCACGATCCGTAATCATGCCAATCAAACGTCCCCTGTTATCAATCACCGGCAATGCGCCACAATCGCATTTTTGCATTACCTGTGCTGCCTGTTGAATGGAATCCTTGGGATGTACAACCGCCGGATTGCCGGTCATCAAATCAACGACACGCCAATTGTAAATGTCATAAGGGTATTGTGACGAGGCGCGTTCGTCCCATCGTCTGCGCCGTTCCGCCTGCTCATCGCCCAACCATGAACGTACCTCATCCGTCGCGCGATTAAACAATCCACGTTCAGGTGATGAACGTCCATCCTCATCACGCAATCTCCGCCTATAGTTCTGGTCTTCTTCCTCCGCGTAGCTGCGACCAAAGCGCCCACGCTCATAATCAGAATAACGTGTAGCCATTATTTTACTCCTTTCTTTCGCTGACCAATCCATTGATCCTCAGCCGAACCGCCGGACATCGCCAAAATTTGCAAATTATCTCAAAGGCTAGGGTACTTTGTGTGCCCAACAATAAGCCTTTGTAATTTTTATCCTCAGAGGATTGCCCCAGATTGAAAGTTCTGAGTCTGGTTTGCTTGTGGTTCGGTCAAAGACCTAATTGAGGCGTGGTCATAAATGCTAAGACCCGCCAATAGAATAATAACCGCGCTTGAGCATAGCCAAAGCGCGGTTGACTCCGTAGTATCTCATTTTCCACAAATCGAAACTTTGGAGATGATGAG